>NZ_JAUBOQ010000050.1:0-31357 GCF_036700325.1 Microcoleus sp. Z1_B2 | reverse complement strand
TTGTCCCCCGGTGCCTCCGGGTAAGGAACCATTTCTGCCACCGCCACCTAAGCGAGGAGGAGTTCCCCCTGGAACTAGGGGCGGCGAGCCAATTTGTCCCCCGGTGCCTCCGGGTAAGGAACCATTTCTGCCACCGCCACCTAAGCGAGGAGGAGTTCCCCCTGGAACTATGGGAGGCGAGCCAATTTGCCCCCCATCACCTCCGGGAAGTAAAGAGCCTCGCGCTCTACCTGGTACTTGCTGAGTGCCGGCTCGATCGCCCCTGGGTGGGCTGGTGAGAGCAACCGTCTGATTAGGCCTGTTAATTGGGGGCGGAGCCAATAACTCGGGAAGTTCGGGTAGCACGGCCACTTGTCGCTGTGGCAGTTTGGGGAGTTCTGATGTTGTCCCACCCGCTCCGTTGGCTCCTGGAGGGATTTGTAATACGATCGGCGGGAGCGGCCCAAAGGGATCTAACTGAGAAGGATTAGCTGTCACAGGGCCTTGGGGCACCGGCTGAAGCGGAAGCGTGGGATTCCTGTCATTGTTGTCGCCGATATTTGTTTGAGCCTGTCTTGCTCGTTCGTCTGGGTTGGTGGATCGAATTAACCCAGGAGGCTGGGCGGCTACTATTGGGGACGGGAAAGCTTGAGCTGCTGGGGTAGGGCTGGCAGTGGCTGCCGGAGATGGAGAGGCTGCAATGGGGCTGGGGCTGGGGCTGGCTGTGTTGCTGCCCTCGTCGCCACCGCATCCTCCGATCGAGAACGCTAGTAGTCCTATAGTTGCAAAATATAAAAGTTTGTGCATTGCCGATCGCCACCAAATCCTTAATTTCAAGATTTCCAACAAGGCTCTGCAATTACAGCCTGTTGCCGTTTATCAGTTTATCTGTGTTTCGATGTTATGCGATCGCTTGAAAATTGCCAAGTTTTCCTGATGATTCTGATCTGGGGATCGGGCGATCGGTTTTTGGGAGCGGGTTAGGATATCAGTGGCGGTCGTTGTTCGACATCATTGAATCAATTAAGGTATTTAGATCATGGCAAAAGTGATTCTCAAGCGGATTTGGCGATCGGGCTTGGTTTGTGCGAGCGTTGTGGTTGGTCTGGGATCTGTGGGGGGTGGCGAGGTGCATTCTCATTCACATCAGCCAGAAACTCAGGTGATGACATTGGTGCCCGATGTTAGTTCCCAGCAGCACGCGCGGCGGAGCTATCCCGTTCCCCGTAGGGGTTCCCGAAGGGTAGGGAATCGCACTATAACGGGATCGGGATTCACAACTGGCAAATTGTACTCTCAGTTTTGGAACCCGTCAAATCGTGGTGCCAAACCCCCAGCAAATCAACCGGCTAAGCCACCGGGGAATCCACAGGTATTTCAAGCTAAAATCAAGCGTCGCGCTGGTGGGACGCCGGTGATTGATGTGGTATTTAACGGCAACAAGACTTTTGAGATGATTGTCGATACCGGGGCGAGCGGCACTTTGATTTCTCAGCGGATGGCTACTGCACTGGGAGTGAGGCCGGTGCGTACTATCAGAGCGGGGATCGCTGACGGTAGCGTTGTCGAGTTCCCGATCGGCGTAGTGCGATCGATTCGGGTTGGGGGTGCTGCGATCCAAAATGTCGAAGTGGCGATCGCGAAACAAATGCCAATAGGTCTGCTCGGTCACGATTTCTTTGGCAATTACGATGTCAAAATTAAAAAAGATGTTGTAGAATTTTATGTCCGCTGAGAGTGAGCTGAGTCGGAAACCGATTTTTGCTCAACTCGTGTCCTTTACAGTTATTAGCAACCCGGTCAAGGCTTTTAAATTTATTGGTTGAGGCGGTAGCAAAATGCAACCAAGTGTGGTATCGTTCTTAGTGTTTAAAGAGCCACCGACGGTTAAACTATCCGTGAAATCCGGCCACAAAAGCACGGCTGTTGTTGGTGATCTCGGTAACAGTCTCCGACAACGATTCACAGTACAGGCCAAGGCAATCAATTAAACAATTCCCAAAGCAGGTCGAAATTAGTTCCCACAATGCTGTGGCTGAGGGAATTTTGGTTGGCATTGTTCAGCCGGAGTCTAGAAAATATGTAAACTGATTAGCGGCAGATGTTCCGCAAAATCGGAAATCATGACCATCGAGAAATTAATTATTGTAAATAAGGTATTCACATGGCACAAGCGTCTGTATCTCCTGTAGTGCTGATTATTCTAGACGGCTGGGGTTATCGTGAAGAAAAAGACGGAAATGCGATCGCCGCTGCGAAAACACCCGTGATGGACAGTCTCTGGGCCGCTTATCCCAGAACTCTGATTAAAACATCGGGTCGGGCGGTAGGGCTGCCAGACGGGCAAATGGGTAACTCAGAGGTTGGTCACTTGAATCTGGGCGCGGGCCGCGTGGTTCCTCAAGAGTTGGTGCGGATTTCGGATGCAGTGGAAGATGGTTCTTTGCTGGACAACCGCGCGCTGGTTGGGCTTTGCGAGAAAGTCCGCGCCACGGGCGGCAAGTTGCACCTAACTGGTCTTTGTTCTGAAGGCGGGGTTCATTCCCATCTCAGTCATATTAAGGGTTTGCTGCAATTAGCAAAGGCACAGGGAATTTCTGATGTTTGCATTCACGCGATTACAGACGGCCGTGATACTACTCCGAAAGAGGGTGTCGAAGCTCTAGGCAAGATTGAAAGTTATATCGCAGAGGTCGGGGTTGGTCGGATTGCGACCATTAGTGGTCGCTACTACGCGATGGATAGGGACAAGCGCTGGGATCGGGTGCAGCGCGCTTACGAGGTGATGACGACTGAGGGCGCGCCTGACGGTCGATCGGCTGTGGATGTGTTGCAGGCCTCTTATGCTGAAGGAGTGACCGACGAGTTTGCTGTTCCGACTCGGATTGCTCCGGGGGCGGTGGCATCCGGGGATGGGCTAATTTTCTTCAATTTTCGCCCGGACAGGGCTAGAGAATTGACTCAGGCTTTTGTATCTCCAGATTTTAAGGGGTTTGAACGGCAGTTAATTGAGCCGCTGGCGTTTGCGACTTTTACTCAGTACGACCCGAAACTTTCGGTAATGGTGGCTTTTGAACCGCAGAATTTGAACAATATTCTGGGCGAGGTGATTTCTAAGCACGGTTTGCAGCAGTTGCGGACGGCGGAAACTGAAAAGTACGCTCATGTGACTTATTTTTTTAATGGGGGTCTGGAAGAGCCTTTTATCGGGGAACACCGGGAATTGGTGCAGAGCCCGATGGTGGGGACTTACGATGAGGCACCCCAGATGTCGGCGGAGTTGGTGACGGATGGGGTGGTGACGGCTTTGGAAAAAGGCATCTATTCGTTTGTGGTGATTAATTACGCTAACCCGGATATGGTTGGTCATACGGGGATGATGGATGCGACGATAATTGCGATCGAAACTGTGGATAAATGTTTGGGGCGGCTGTTGAGCGCCATTAGTAAAGCTGGGGGAACGGCAATTATTATTGCTGACCACGGCAATGCTGAGCAGATGTTTGACGAGGACGGGAATCCGTGGACGGCTCACACTACTAACCCCGTGCCGTTTATTCTGGTAGAAGGTGAAGGTCGGAAGATTCCGGGTCACGGAACGGATGTTCCTCTGAGGGCGGATGGTTGTTTGGCGGATATTGCGCCGACGATTCTGGAGCTGTTGAGGTTGCCTCAGCCCCCGGAGATGACCGGACGTTCTATGATTCGATCGGCTGAGTTTGAAGTTCGTGCCAATCGCACTCCGGTGCGAGTCCGATTGTAGTAGGGACGCAGGATTAGGGACAAAGGCGTTTTGCACTGGTGTCAACTTAAGCTGTCATCCGCCCAGCCCTCCCGCCCATCCGGTAGTCCGCCAGGGAATGAATTCCCTGTCTAATAGCGAAAGTCCTCTCAAGAGGACTAATGAGTTTAACAATTCGGCGTTTCTGAATTGGGGTATGAAATTTGTAGGGGCAATCCCCCCGTGGTTGCCCCACTGCTGACAGCGTAAGCACTTAGAATTACCCCATCAGGCAAAATCATACTTGGATTCAGCAGTACCAAAATTCTTCTTTTCAGTCCTCATAGCGAGGACTTTCGCTTTGAGGCAGGGAATTCATTCCCTGCCGGACTGGCGGACTAACAGCTTAATTCGACAACAATGGGTACGATGCTGTGTCCCGGAGGAGATTGTGCGCGATCGACCAAATTTGATATGATAATAAATTACCGATTACTAATTACCAATTCCCCCCGATTATGAATATTGTTGCTGTGTTACAAGTTATCTGGTCTTTGTCTGCTTTAGGACTTGTGATTTTTGTGTTGCTGCACAGTCCTAAAGGCGATGGTATTGGAGGGATTGGCGGACAAGCTCAATTGTTTACCAGCGCCAAGAGTGCAGAAACAAGTCTGAACCGGATTACTTGGGGTCTGTCTATTGTTTTTATGGGTTTGACTGTGATTTTGAGTGCTGGTTGGTTGACGCCTAAGTTATAAGATTCGGATTTTTAACCACATGAGTTCACGGGCGAGACGCCCGTGCCACATGAGTTCACGGGCGAGACGCCCGTGCCACATGAGTTCACGGGCGAGACGCCCGTGCCACATTAACATTAGCTCACGGGCGGGACGCCCGTGCCACATGAGTTCACGGGCGAGACGCCCGTGCCACATAAATAAATATTGTGGGGAGTAGGGGCTGGGCTTCTAGCCCGCCCTAAAGATGAAATTTAAGTGCGGTTGCAAAAATGCGGTTGGGGAAAGTGACATTAAAACCTCGATTGCTGGCTGTCTTGGGATTGGCTTTATGTTGTTTTAGCCTAATAATTTTTACTCAGGTTAATACTCCGGCGGCGACTGTTTCTTCTATCCCGAATAGTTTTCCGAATCCACAGGTTCATCCTTTGCCACCAACGCTAGCAAATTGGCAAGATTCCACGGATAGCGGGGATTATTTTGACCAGGTTAAGCCACCGAATTTCGGTCATTTGTTGTGGTCTAAGTTTCCGATTCAGGTTTATGTTGAGCGTCCAGTTGATGCTAATAAGTCTGAAGAATGGGTGGCGGCTGTGTTGGATGTGGTGCGGGAATGGGGGGTTTATTTGCCTTTGGAAGTGGTGGATAGTTCTGAGGTGGCTGATATTAGGATTTTACGTCGGGCTCCGCCTTTGCGTCAAGGGGTTTTACGATCGCGTTCTGGAGAGGCTACCTATGAATTGTATGCCCGTCGCGATGGCGATAAAACTGTCTTATCTCATCGGTTTTCGGTTTATTTGAATCCGACTCAAGTGGGTAAGTATATTCCGGCGACGGCGCGGCACGAGTTGGGTCACGCTTTGGGAATTTGGGGCCACAGTTTGATGGAAACTGATGTGCTTTATTTTTCTCATGTGAGAAATCCTCCGCCTATTTCGGCGAGGGATGTTAATACTTTGAAGCGGGTTTATGAACAGCAGACTCGCTTGGGGTGGGAATTTCAGAGACTCGGCGATTGAAATCGCATCTACACAAACGAAGTCCGGATGGTTCCCGGACTCGAAAAACATACAGGATATTCCATGTAGATGTAGCTCGCGAGAAACCGGGTTTCGAGCAACAGAATCAGTAATGATGCGAGAACTGTAAAGAAACCCGGTTTCTGGGATGTACTTATAAACTTGGAATATGCTGTAAGAGTTAATAGGGAATATCAGAAAAATGAAAGATGAATGTTTTGGAATTGTGCCGATTTTTTCGACGGAAGCTGACATTTTGTTTCTGTTAATTCAACATCAAGCCGGACATTGGGCGTTTCCCAAAGGTCACGCCAATCCTGGGGAATCTCCAGCGGAAACGGCTAGGCGGGAATTTCAGGAGGAAACTGGTATATCCGATTTTCAAATGCTGGATGAGCCGAGTTTTACAGAGCATTATTCTTTTGTTAAAGATGGGGAGCTGATTGAAAAAACGGTGACATACTTTTTAGGCTTTGTCAATTCGAGGGAGGTTGTTTTGCAAGTGGAGGAAATCCAAAATTCTGCTTGGGTTTCTTTTGAGGAAGCTGTTAAGTTGATTACTTTTGATGCCAACCGCCTAATGTTCGCGGAAGTTAAGGCATATTTGGATAGCAGGAAGTTAAAAGTCGGCGGTTGATATCATGTCCGGTCGATTACCCTGATTCCTGTAGGGGCGGGTTCACCAATAATATTTGCCAAAAACCGACAATCTCCCAAACCCGCCCCGGCAATTGTATTATGGGCGATCCATCGGACATGATATGAAACCCATCCTATACAAAGGAAGTCACTCTCTAAGAGACTAAGAAAATATAAGACTGATTTGGTATAATATCATGTCCTCACGATTGACCATAATATCCCGGCCGGGCGGGTTTTTGAGATTGTCCATTATTGGCAGATATTGTTGGTGAACCCGCCCCTACAGGAATCAGGGTAATCGACCGGGCATGGTATAAGTTCGGATAGAAAAACCCGGTAACTTTTGCGATACCGGGTTTATTAAGTGTCAGATTCTGTGGGTTAATTCTGCCGCCAATCTGAGGTTATTTGTTGATTTTCTGCGCTTCGGCGTGGTGTTGCAAGCGAGAGAAAACGTTGTAAGCGTCGGGGCCGGGAGTATCGTGTTCGGCAGCGCCGTCGATGGGGCCGTCAATGGCTTTCCAAGCAGGAATTCCGCCTTTGAGTTCGGCTACTTTTTGAAAGCCTGCTGCGCGGAGAAGATTGGCAGCTTCGGCGGTTTGTTGGTCGTTTTCGCCGTAGATGTAGATGTCGCGGATGGGTTCTAAACTCGATTGTGCGCGCTCAACTAATTCGTCCATTGGCATCATTACCGCGCCGGTAATGTGGCTTTTGGTGAAGCTTTCAAAATCACGGGCGTCGATGATTGTGAGTCCGGGTTCGCCCCAATCTAAACGGGCTTTGAGGTCGTGGCTAGATGCTTGAGCTTTTAAACCGGGAGGGGTGGGAGTAAAGTCGGGAAGTTTGTCTTTGATGTTGGAAATTTGGTCGGGAATAGTTTTCATGGGTAAAATCTTGTTCAATGTTTTGATTGCCATTGCAATGTAACAAGATGTTTAGGTTGCATTCGTCTTTCTAAAGGCAGAATCGAGCATTGAACTAAAGTCGCAGTTAGGCTAGTTTCCGGGTTATTAGGTGCGGTTGGGAGCGCTACATTTGTTGAGGTTGCTAGAGCCTAGCGAGCTGTGCTTAAAAATGTTTCGATCGCATTTGGTGCAGAGAATTAGAATTGCGATAATGTATCAAACATTTTATTTTATCAATTCACAAGTTTTTAGTCAATCCTCATCTTTTTGGTAATCGAATTTTACTGTGGTGATGAGTGACAAAATTATTTAACAATGAAATAAGCATAAGTTATTCGCAGGTTCGCCCGCGTGCGGAAAAGTTTAAATGTTTGCCAGCAAGGTTTCTGGTAAAATTTAAAAGTAAAAACAAGTATTTAAAGGTATGGATATGTCTGAGAAAAGTGAAGTTGCGGTGCCTATAACTTTGACACCGGAAGAGCAAGCGGTGTGGGATGCGAAGGCGAAAGTTCGGGTACTACTGAATTTGTGGGATTTGAGCGGCGGGAAGATGAAGGTGAAAAAGGGGGAGTTGACTAAGCGGATTGTTCGCACTAATGAGACGAGTCAGAGATATCTGGGAGTGCTCGGCGAGTTGCAGGCGACTGGGGCGATCGAGTATTCGCTGGTAAATCGGGTGACGCTGGTGGAATTGAGCGCGAAGGGGAAAGAAGTTTTAGCGGAAGGCTTGAAAAGTAAGGATTCTCTGTTTGAGTTTGATGGTTCTCAAATTGGTACTCGGCTGGGAAATTCTTTGTTGAAGTGGATTCGGCATCAGGATAGTGCGGCAAGTGTTCGGGTTGAGAAGGGGAAAGGGGATGTAGGGACGATCGCATCCTATGAGGATTTTAAGGCTGTGGCGCTCGATGTGTATGACACCTTGAACCGGGATTATAACTTAGACGATTTAGTGCCGATTTATCGGATGCGACGGGCGATCGGGGAAAGGGTAGGGCGATCGGAGTTCAATGAGTGGCTGTTGGAAATGCAGGCTAATGACATTTTTCAGCTAATGGCAGGAGATATGCGAGACATCGCCCCAGATAAACGTGAAGACTCAATTACCATTCCTGGTGGTGCATTGCGTTACTACGCCAAGCGTTTGAATTCATAAAATTTCCCTCAATCTTTTTGTAGTTCGATACCTCACACCCAATCGCTATGAACAATACATCAGTTTCTCCGATAGAAGCCCTCAATGCTGCAATCCAAAATCACAATCCATTTAGCAAAGCTGGAATTGTCAAAGAACAAGATATTTGGCGAAAAGGGTTCCCCGATATTCCGACTTTAAATGCTCACGCTTCTGATGCCATTTTTCAGGCAGTTGAAAAAGTACAGACAAGTCAATCCAGCCAAGAAAAGGTGACTTCACTGGTATTAACTGCTAACCAGGGAGTGGGGAAAAGCCACATTTTGAGTCGCACTCGCCATAGACTAGAAACTAATGGTGGTGCTTTGTTTGTTTATGCCAGTGTTAATAATTACACCGACTTAAACTTGATAAAATACCAATTTCAGCAAACTTTAGCTAATAGTTTGAGCCGCACAGGAAGCCAAGGTGTCATGCAATGGCAGGAAATAGCGGCAGCAATGGCCAACGAAGGTTTTAAAGCTATCAATTCTGCTACACCAAATCTTTCGGCTCAAGAACTTCTCGATCGATTTGACCGAGTATGCGCTAGTTGGGCTAATAAAAATAGGAATTTTATGAACACCCTAACTAAGCAAGTTCTCAAAACAAAATCAAATGTAGACCCTTATATTATTCGAGCAGTTTTGTGGACGTTATCAGAAACTGAAACACTTTTTGCTATCAAATGGTTATCAGGTGAAGAGTTAGACAAATCTAAAGCTGAGGAACTAGGATTGCCTGCTAATTTCGGCAAAAGTAATCATGAGAAAGAAGTCGAATCTCTGAATAGTGTCCAGCAAATTTTAAATTTGGTGAGTTACTACAGTCCTGTAATCATTTGTTTTGATGAAATAGATGTAGATACAAAATGTAACGATGATGGCTTCACAACACCGCAGGTAATTGCCGATCTTGTTAAGCGTTTGTACGATACTCTCGAACACTCAGAACTCGGTCAAGGTGTGGTTATTATCACAGTAATGATGGCTTATACGTGGACAGAACAAGTTAACGTGATGCCTGGTGGCATACCCGATCGAGTTTCAACATACACGCAGCGAAAACCAATCGAGTTAAAATACTTGAACGGCGATTCTTTAATCGATTTAGTCCAGTTATGGTTGCAAGATTTTTATCAAATCAGCAATTTAAACCCTCCTCATCCGGTCTATCCATTTGAGGAAAGCCAACTGAGAGAATATGGCAGAGGTAAGCCCACGGTACGGGAAGCTTTGAAATGGTGTGCCGAGAATTTTAAAGTTTTTATGCCTCCAATGCCTGAACTTCCAGAAGATCCTGTTGAGCGGTTTGAGTTTGCTTTAACCAAGGAACTTGAGGAAGATATCCGAGAGGATATGGAGAATGATTCCACAATTGCTAAGGCTATTTACTTTGGCTTTGAAACGTTGAAAGGTCAGACGGTAGATAATGTAACAATTGATGATATTACCGCAGAAATAAAACCCAAAATACCCAATGCAAATTGGATTAAGTTTAAGATAATTGGCACTGAAAATGGCAGAGCCATCAAGATTGGGGTGGCAGTCATCCAATATTCTCAATCTGAGTTAGTTGCTGGATTGAAGCGTTTAACTGATTATCAAAAATTTGATTTAACACGCGGTTGTTTAGTCCGTTCCCAATCAAAAATAGATAAAATCAAGAAAAATTCTAAAGCGTATAAGCTTCTAGAAGAACTCGTGTCAGTTGAAAAAGGCGGTGAGGTAGTGTATTTGATTGAAGAGCAAATAAAGCCGCTGCTGGCTCTCCGTGCTGTTTGTCAAAAATGCCGAGATTACAATTTAACAGAAGACCAGATTTTTGATTTCATAGCTCAGAAGCAGCTCACTTTTGAGAATCTTTTATTGCGGGAAATTTTGAGCGATCCCTCCGGTGAAATGCCTGCGGTTGATGATGAAGATGAAAGCCTACTTTTAGAAGACATTTTCAACCCTCCCACCAATGATGATACAGATGATGGGGATCTAAGTGACCTATTTAGTTAACCATGAACAAATTAATTTTGCTTCAAACAGCTCTGGCTTTACCAAATCCAGATATTGAAGCTTTAATCGAAGGACGAATGATTGCAGCTATGCCTCGGATGTTTCTAAATCCGGGGCGTACATTTGCTTTGTATCCAACCGATAATTCTAATATGTCCTTGATAAAACCTAAGCAAATGAGCTTGTTTTCAGAGTCAGGGCAATTAGAACTCCCCCTGGTAGTTTTAGATAAAGTTTCGATCAAAGCTTGGGCTAGGTGCGAAGTGTGTCAAATGCTAAACGATCCAGAATCATTAGAGGCTGTGTCGCAGTTAACAGTCTGGACAACAGAGGCATTACAGCAAACTCTCCTGCAACGACGTAATATTTTTCTAACTCATCTTCGCGTTTATCTGCTACCTCAGCCGCTGGAAATGTCTGTGCATCCCAGCGGCAATTTTGTATCTTTGCCAAAATCCCTAAATGTTACTGATTCAACGCCAGTGTTGAGCGACTCAATCTTTGCCAAACGCCGTCAAAAGCTGGAAAAACTAGAGCCGCCAGAACATCCAGAATTGGAAAAGTTGCAAAGTGCATTAGTGCATTTATCCACCACCAACCCAAAAGCCAAACAACTAGACGCAGAAATCAAAATGTTTCTAGGTTGGTCGGAAAAATTACCCACAACACAACCAGACCCGGATTTAGCATGGATAAGTGCGATCGCACAAATTGGCAATTCTAGCGATGGTAATACATTTGAAAAGTTAGTCCGCAAAAGTTTTATCAAGCTAGGATTTGCCAATTCTAACACCAATCCGAAAGCTAGTCTCAATCCAGAATCAACAGGCGGCGCTGGTGGTTTAGACTTTTATTGCGAGACTCCCTATCCAGTAGCGGGAGAGTGCAAAGCTAGCAAACATGAAAGTGTACCTAATAGTGTCACCGCTCAATTGGTTCATTTAGGCTTGACTCACTTGGGTCAAGATAAGTTCGAGCGATCGGTTAAAATTATTTTGGCGGCTGGGCCTTTAACTAATCCAGCTAATCAAGCAGCTATTGGTAGTAAAATGAATGTAATTCGCCCGGAAACATTGCAAAGATTAGTTGAATTGAAAGCTAAGCAACCAGGTTCGATCGATTTATTACAGTTAAAACCTTGTTTGGAACAACAGCCGTTTGGTGAGGAAGCCGATGCTAAGGTTAATCGCTATATTGACGAGGTGCGGGAAAAGCTTAAAGTGCGATCGCACATAGTTCAGCTAGTCAAAGACTTTTTGGAAAGAACAAAATCAACAAGCGTTGAATTTAATCAGCTTCACGGTGCTTATGCCTTTTCTATGTCGCCCCAACCTTTAACATATGAAGAAATGCACCAAATTTTAATAGAACTTTCCTCACCTTTGACGGGTTACTTAGGGCGAATTAAAGGCCAAGATTTAGGGCGCGATCGCTTTTATTTCCTGCGCGACTTGCCACTAGATGATTGAGATACGTCAAGGGCGATTCCCTGGGGGATAGCTTCGCTCGCGCGTACTTCATCCAATTTCCTACACAGCATCAGGATCTACGCCCAATTCCCGCAACCTCGCCGCCAACCTTTCAGCTTTCTGCAATTGAGCTTGTTCTGCCTTAATTAACCCTTCTACCAATGGGGGATATAATATTTCATTGACTGATAATCTCAGATTTGGAAATACTACAGATACCATGTCATCTCCCGGCAAATAATCTATCTGTGCATAACTTTCTTCACCTTCGGGAAATGCCGCAACTCGCACCCGCTGTCTATTTTCTGTTGGGTCAACAATCACATATTCCGGCACGTTAGCTAGTTCGTACTCTCCTCGTTTAACTACATAATCTGCTCGCCGATCTTGGCTCACTACTTCTACTACAAATAAAGGTGTTTCGCTCAAGTCTAAGATGCCAGAACCGGGTCTGGCAAGAACTTGTTGCCACAAACTTTCTGTGCAAACAACTACATCGGGAATGCGGGATGTAGCATCTTCTGTTCTGACTCCCACAGAAGTTTTTACGACTAAATCCAGATTATGTTCCGCTAGGTAACGCTGCAATTTATAAACCCAAAATTCGCAGATGCTTGTATGTAATGCGCTAGCCGTTGCCATCGGTATTAATTTGCCTTTGTACAATTCATATTGTACATCGTCATTGCTTTGATAAACTCTGTACTCTTCAAAAGTTAATGTCGGGGAAGTATCGATCTGTTTTTCTTCGACTGCTGGCACAACAGATTGAGACATATATTTTTACCTATCTCGATAGTTTTCTATTATACTCAATTTTGATTTTAACACTCAAGGCATTGAGTACGAAAAGATCGATCGCCCTTATTGACAATCAAGCAATTTGATCCGGTTAAATATTTAGTTCAGTTCACCATTTGGGCGATCGCCTCAACAAGGCTGTAGCTGCCTCGCTGTCGAGAGGTTTAGAGAAAAAGTACCCCTGACCGTACTCGCAGCCGATCGCCCGCATTTGAGCCAATTGGACGGCGGTTTCGACACCTTCTGCCACTACCTCCATCCCCAAACTGCGGGCCAGCATGACGATCGCCCGCACGATTTCCAAATTTTCGCCCATTTCCCCGACGCGGCTGACAAAAGAGCGATCGACCTTCAAAATATTAATCGGGAACCTGTGCAAATAACTCAGAGACGAATAACCAGTGCCAAAATCATCAATGCACAAATCAATCCCCAAATCTCTCAACTGCGAAAGCATCGCCGCCGCCGCTTCCCCATCTTCCATCACCACACTCTCAGTAATCTCCAACTTCAAACAGCGAGCATCAACACCCGTTTCCTGCAAAACTTGCTTAATTTGCTCGATGGATTCCGGTTCTGAAAACTGCCTCCCGGAGAGATTTACTGCTACAGTCAGCCGCGAATTTCCCACAGGTAAATTCAAACTCTGCCACTGAATAATTTGGCGGCAGCTTTCGTTCAAAACCCACAAACCCAAAGGCATAATTAACCCAGTTTCCTCCGCCATCGCAATAAATTCCATCGGGGAAACTAAACCACGTTCCGGGTGCAGCCAGCGCACCAGCGCCTCAAATCCGATAACAGAGCCAGTTTTCAAACAAACGATCGGCTGATAATAAACAGTAAAAGGACATTCCAATTTTAAAGTAGGCAATTGCGACTTCGGACGCTCCAATTTCCGATCGATTTCACTCATCGGCGAGTTTTCCGCCGCCGTCCCACAGGCGAAATCCACTATCGAATATTTCAAATTTAGTTCTTCAACCGACTCCCGTAAATCGTGTTCCAAGTGCATCAAAGCCACAGCTTGAGTGTGCATCGCACTGGTAAAAACTTCGTAGCGAGCTTTACCGAGAGCTTTGGCGCGGTACATTGCAATATCAGCATCGCGCAAAATATCTCCCGGCCACTGATATTTGTCGGTACTCAAAGCAATGCCGATGCTAGCAGTAATTAAAACTTTATTACCTTCCAAATAAAGCGGTCGTTCGATCGTCTTGAGAATTGCCTTTGCTTGGGCGATCGCCTCATCAACACCGTGAATTTCCTCCAGCAAAATCACAAACTCATCTCCCCCCAGACGAGCCACCGTATCGCCTGGCCGCAAACAAGTCAAGAGACGGCGAGCCACAGCCACCAACAGTCGATCGCCCGTGCGGTGTCCCTGACTGTCATTAATCACCTTAAACCTGTCCAAATCCAGAAACAGCACCGCAAACTGATAGGTTGGGTGCCGTTGGGCGCGGGCAAAAGCTTGGCCCAACCTGTCAGTCAACAAAGCACGGTTGGGCAACTCCGTCAGCGCATCGTGCAAAGCATCGTGCAACAATTGTTCTTCAGCCACCTTGCGTTCAGTCACGTCGTGACAGTTGACCACAATTCCCCGCACCGAAGGTTCCTCGAGCAAATTCGTCGCCACCGCTTCCAACACGCACCAGGAACCATCCTTGTGTTTCACTCGGTATTCCGCCATGCCCAGGCTAACTTTGGGCATTTGCATGACACCTTTGAAAACTTGATCCACTATCAGCAATTCGTCAGGGTGAATCAAGTCAAAAATAGACCGGCCCAGGACTTCCGCCGTCGGGTAGCCCAAAATCCGCTCTAGGGAAGGAGATACATAGCGGCAAAAGCCTTTATCGTCGAGAATCACAATAATGTCTCTAGCATTTTCAATCAACGATCGAAAGCGCTTCTCGCTTTGCCGCAGCTCTTGTTCGGTGCGCTTGCGATCGGTAATATCGGTATTCATGTAAATCAGACCGACAATTTTCCCTGTAGGGTCTTTAATAGCATCGGCCCGCAGCAACACTTGCAAAGTTTCACCGCTTTTAGTGCGGTTGGTAATTTCACCAAACCAAGAATAACCTTGGGCGATCGTGTCGAGTACCTCCCTAGCGACTGCGGGGTCAGCAAAAACTGCCGGTATACCTCCGGCGAGTTTAAATTCCTCTGCCGTGTCCCACTCAAATAGCTGAGAAAACGCTTGATTTTGATAGATGTGAGTGCCGTTGGCATCGCTGATGCCGATCGCGTCACTCGAACTTTCCACCGCCTTGCGAGTCAGCACCAGAGCTTCTTCTGCCCGCTTGCGCTCGGTAATGTCAATGCCGACCAGACAAGCTGCTTTGCCCCGATCGTACTTTTGAGCCACAATCAAATAGTATCCCTCCGACTCTCCTCCGTCGGTTTGTACCTTAACGTTGAGTTCTTTAACCGCTTCCGTAGCGTCATCGGCAAAAAACTCCACCACAAAAGAGTTAAAATCCGAGCTAGCGCCCAGAAAACCAATATCTTGACCGACAAAAGCCGACGGCGGCAAACCATGCAGTTTGGCTAAGTGCTGGTTAACCCCCAAATAGCGCAAATCCGAGCTAATCCAAGATACTGTTCCCGGAACTGCTTCCAAAATCGTTTGCAGTTGGTCGTTAGCTTGCTGCAATGCTTGCTGCACTTCACATATTGGTTCCGCCAAGTCAGATTGAACTCCTACAAAGTGAGTCAAATTAGCGTTGTCGTCTCGCACGGGAGATAGCGATAATTTGCTCCAAAAAGGAGTGCCGTCTTTGCGGTAATTTTTAATTGGTGTCTGGATTTCTCGACCTTGGCGCAAGGCCTCGCGGATTTTAGCTACGGTAGTTCGATCGGTATCCGGGCCTTGCAAAAATCGGCAATTACGCCCCAAGATTTCACTGGCGCAGTAACCCGTCATCCGTTCAAAGGCCGGATTGCAATAAATTATGGGACAATCTGGTGCATTGGCGTCAGCAATGACAATGCCGCAGCTAGTAGCGGCCAGGGCTCGATCGCGCGGCCACAGTGCTTCTGATGCAGTATGGCGATCGTCGGCACTCCCCACTTCACCTAAATTAGAAATTGACTGGTTCTCCCGATCTCCCATCAGCCGAACTTTCAAGCAAACCTTTACAATTTCCGAGTTGTTTCTTACTCTAACGTTTTTCAGGACTCGCGCAACGTAAATTGTATCTTCGCATTTAAGTAAGGAATGAGAATTAAATAACTTCCACTCTTGAAAGTGGGATGGGCGTCCCGCCCGTCCGTTTTGGACGGGCGGGACGCCCATCCCACAATAACAATTAAAATTGTAAGTTATTTAATTCGCGATCCTAAGCGGGATTTCACGTTAGTTGTTAGTTGTATTTTATACGCTTGCTGTTCGGCATTTAAAAAAGCACATCTTCACATCCGCAGTGAAAAACCCTCTATTCTTCCCCCCCTCAGACTCTCTCCCCCTCCCCCCTTCTCCCCTTCTCCCCGCGCCCCGGCAATCACGATCGGCAGCAGCTTATTTAGCAGGAGTTGCGGCTTGAGAAGTCGGTGGCGCAATATTAATTAATGGCAAAGTTCCGCCTCCTCCCATTACTGTCGGAAACTGGCCGTTCCATTTTTCAATAGCTTGCTGCTGCAAAATTTCGGCTGTTAATGTTTGCCGCTGCAAGCGTTGAGCTTCGGCTTTACCTTTAGCACGGTTAATTTCAGCTTGAGCATCTTGGGTGGCTTTTTGAACTGTAAATTCTGCTTGTTTAGCTTCTTGTTCGGCTATTTGTTTGGATTCGATGGCTTTGCTAAATTCGGGAGAAAAGCCAAAATTTATTAAAGAAACATCTCTGACGATGACGCCGTAAGGTTCCAAACGCTTTTTGAGGCTGTTGTCGATTTCTGTTTTGAGTTCTGTGCGCTTAGTAATAATTTCTTCTGCGGTTTTTTTAGAAGTTGCTGCTTTGAGAACTTCCGAAATTGCCGGACTCAGAATGCTGGTAACAATTTGTTCTTCGTCTCCTATTTGTTGAAAAACTTGATTAACTTTGGCGGGGTCAACATTCCAGTTGACTGCCAAATCTGTAGTAATGCTTTGCAAATCTTTGGATGCTGCATCTGCTTTCAAATCGGTTTTTTGTACCCGCACGCTGAGAGTTTTTACAGAGGTGAAGATCGGTAAAATCGGGTGGATGCCTTCATCTAAAATCGCGTCTTGAACTTTCCCGAAGCGCATCATAACGCCCCGTTCCCCTGGGCCGACGAGGGCAAAAGGTCTTAAAATTAAGGCGGCGATGATGAAGACGATGCCACCGACGATGTAGAGAGCTAGGTTGTACTGAACACTTTGCATGGTTTTCATATGTTAATTCAGCTAAGTTGTTTTACTGGATGTTAGTTGTCTATTCGCTCTTATCTAAGATTATAACTTCCGGTTAATGGTGCAACAACTCATAAATTTCTTTATTTTTTTCATAAAAGTCATAGGATTTTGAGCGTCGGAAAGCTTTTTAAATCAAAAAGATATGAGATTGCCGTTACATTGAGGCTCTGGTATGAACAATGGCATTTGTACCTAGCTGAAATTGTTGATGAATAAATGTTTCAATCGTCTTGACAAAGAGGATTTTTTTAGATATAGCAGAAGTAAATAGATAGCTCGATCGCTCTTTGAGAAGCGATAAAAGGGCGATCGGAAAGACAAAGCTTTCTAGAAAGCTAAAAAATCAGAATTGAACAGCTAATTTTTGGGTAAATTTTAATGGTAAATGGCAGGTGCGTGCCACAAAAACCTTTGCGGGTTGCTGCAAGCCAGGAAAGATAGAATTTCCATCTGCGACGTACAGACTCTATTTGTAGAATTGGCATCGGCCCGACTTGCTAAACCCTCCTGAGTAGAAAAAAGACTGCTTGGGCAAGTTGGGAATTTATAGCTACAAACGATAAAAATCCGAGTTTAAAAATGCCCGAAAATAAGTTAAGCTTAGATGAGAACGGTTGAAGAAAAATCAAAATGTTGCAGCGACACCCTTGGCCGCAGACAATTGAAGAGGCGATCGCCATTCAAGAACAGCTTCGGTCAGAGGTAATTACCCAAAATCAACTGGACACAGTTCGGTACGTCGCCGGTGTAGATGTCGGCTACGACAGTGCAAACGATGTATCGCGGGCCGCTGTAACAGTTCTGAGCTTTCCCGACTTGCAATTGCAGCAGCAAGCTGTGGTTCGCAGTCCTACAACTTTTCCTTACCTTCCGGGTTTCCTGTCTTTTCGAGAAGTGCCGGCAGTCCTTGATGCGTTGGAAAATATCAGTTTGAGGCCAGACTTGATATTGTGCGACGGTCAAGGACTAGCCCATCCCCGCCGATTCGGTCTGGCGTGCCATTTGGGGGTTTTGACAGGGATTCCCACGATCGGAGTTGCCAAAAATCGATTTATGGGAGAACATTCCGAAGTCGGACTCGACCGGGGCAGTTGGCAACCCTTGCTGCTAGAGGGATCAACGGTAGGCGCAGCGCTAAGAACGCAAACAGGGGTAAAGCCGATGTATGTTTCGATAGGTCATAAGGTAAACTTGATAAGTGCGATCGAGTACGTCCTGCGCTGCGCCCCAAAATATCGCTTGCCAGAAACCACTCGATCGGCAGACCAACTAACATAGGGATCGGTGGCAAGCGCGGAATGGCTCAAAAAAAAAAGTAAAAAGACCAAAAAAGCATCCGTCTTGGGACTTTTAGTTTTTGAGGAGGCGCGGTTAAGTCGAAAAATCCTCTGAGTCTACTGCCAATCAGCTTTCGGTTCCATCCTTCCAGCGAACTAAAGAATGACTATACCTGAGAAAGAGGTATAAAAGTTGGGGGGTTTATAGAATGATTGAAAGACAGTAACCAGCTTAAAAAATTGGCGGCTCTAACTATAGTGCCCGGGCGTGAACTATTTTTAGTTCACATTTGTAAGTTATGAAATATTCATTCTGCGAGTTAAACCAAAAGCTTAGATTCGTCTGATGAGGTTTCATAATTTACCGTCGGATATCTCACCACTGGCTGGGAGTAACCATGACAGTGGGAGGCGAAGGCGCGATCGAGCTAAAAAATCAGAAAAAAACAAGGAGACAGTCATGGCTGAGAAAAGCAAACGCGGATTCGCTTCTATGGATGCAGAAAAACAGCGCGCAATTGCTAGCAAAGGCGGAAAAGCTGCACACGAGAAAGGAACTGCACACGAATTCACCCCTGAAGAAGCCAGACAAGCTGGCCAAAAAGGCGGCGAAGCTGTCAGCAGAAATCGCGAACACATGGCTCAAATTGGTCGCGAAGGCGGTCGCAAAAGCCGCAAAAGCGAAGCTTAAGTCTCTTAAGGCTTGCCCTGTAATGAAAGATTGCACAGTTGCAGCGTGAGACATAGCACTAGGACAGTAAACGTTTGAGGAGGGGGGGCGATCGAAGTTACCAAGGTAGTTCGATCGTCCAACCTCCAAAATTCGTGACTAGCGCACCACAGCCTCGCAAATGTGAAAACCCCCCAGGAATTACTTTTTAGCAATCCCTGGCAAATCTTGAACAGCAATTTTTTTACCAAGCTGCACTGCGGTCAATAATTTTGCGGGAAAGAAAAGCTGACAAGCGCGATTCAGTCTCTCAAAAAAAGCCAATACGAGCACTAAAAGCCCCGAAGTCAGGGCTTTTTTGTATAGCTGCACATAATAATATTTTTAGAAGTGCGATCTAGTCGGCGTCATTCGATTTTAGATTTTAGATTTTAGATTTTGGATTGACTTGCGCGAGATTAATTCGGGGGACGCAAGGATTTTAGATTTTAGATTTTGGATTGACTTGCGCGAGATAAATCACGTGGCGGGTACCACATGAAGAAATTCTTGGTCAATAATTATAATTAAGTTTTTTGGTGAGGAACTCCGTCCTCAAAATAAATCAGTTAATATTTTTTTATATTTTTGAGTTAACTATAAAATCATGACAAACCAGCTCACTTTAGCATGGACAGAAGCTGGGGTGCGCCAAACTCAGACAATTGAAAACGGACAGCCGAGCAAAAATCCGGGAACCGTGAGGATCGGGCGCGATCCGGCGAAGTGCGATATAGTATTTTCGCATCCCAGCGTATCGGGGCTGCACGTTGAAATATTTTTTAATCAGGAATTGCAGGAGTATGCAGTGCGGAATTTGCGCGAAAGCAATCCGCCGCTGGTAGATGGAAAAATTCTCGCCCGAGGCGAAGCAAAATTGAAATCGGGAAGCCACATCCATTTAGGCCAAGTGCAAATTGAGGTGGTGAATGTCACGGAGGTGCAGGTAGCCGCGCCGCAGACAGTTTTGCTGTCTGGGCCTCCCGCACCTGGTAACTTTCAGCCGACGGGGCCTTCAAAATATGGTTTGCAGTGTCCCAAGTGCAGCCGAATTTCGCCTTACGCACAGTTGAATGCGGGGTGTCCGTGGTGCGGTACTTCTTTGGCGGCGGCGGCGAGTGTGATGCTGTCTCCGTGAAAGTTTGAAAAACTCAGATGTTGCACCATTCTCAATTACTTGTTTAGGAACAGGCTTTTCGGCCTGTTCCACAAGAAAATTCATCTATTGTGGAATGGGCCGGAGAGCCCGTTCTTGACAATGGTGCAAGATTTAAGAAAAACGGAAACTCAGGCTATCCGCTAAACACTCTCAACTTCAAAAATCTTTTTTTGCAGAAAGCTCAAAGCCGACGGCTGATGTTTAAAAAATAATCATGAATTCTCAACCCTTGCGCCTGCGACTGACTTGGACAGATACAGCTACGGGGGATTGTCGATCCCCCATACTCGACTTACCCATCGCTTTGGGACGAATTTTTGAAGCTATGCCCGCCACAATCAACGGGAAACGAGTTTCTCGAATTGCCCTCAGCAGCAGTCAAGTTTCTCGCTTTCATGCAGTGATTGGCACCGAAGGTAACAGTATTTTACTGACTGACACGGGTAGCCGCAACGGTACTTTTGTTAACGGCATTCGCCAAACCCGGTGCGTGCTGGCAAACGGCGATATGCTGCAAGTTGGGCCCTACGCGATCGGCATTTCTTTTGCTGTTAATTCCCCTGAAACGCCGTCGGTCAATTCTCACATTTTCTTTAACCCGCAGACCAATGGGCCAGACCCGGCATTGGGGCCGCAAATAATGTCGCAGGTTTCTCAAACAGGTAGTAGGGGAGAATTTCCGCCGATCGCATTTTTGCACGCTTCTCAAGTGTCAATGCGATCGCTCCAATCTATGGGACTCCCTGTGACAGAAGTTGATTGGGCAGCCGTTGGTGGCGGTTTAGGCAGCTTTATTTGGGTGGATTTGCTGAGAATTTGCGGCGTGAAAATCGATCGAATTGCGGTTTTGGGCATGGAAAACCAGCCTTACGCCCGCTACCTGCGTCTGTGCCTGAATTCTCAAATTCCGCTGCGGGAACGCCTACGATCGAATTCTGACTCTTGTCCAGACAACATTTGGGGCTGGCCTCCCTATGCTTTGCGGGAAGCTTGGCAGGAATTGCTCAAAGGGCGTTTGGGGATGTCGTTGAAGTTGATGTGGCAGGTGTTTGCTGAACCGACTTTTGCCGAAACTTATACGCCTCGCGCGGCGAATGTGTTTGATTCTATTGACAGGGAAGTCGATCGAATTGGGTGGAATCAGATGTTTCGCTACGGTAGAGTGCGGGGAATTCGCAAAACAGATGACGGCAGGTACGCGATCGCTTATTCTCGATCGAATGCGGATCACCGCGACCACGCTTTTTTAATCGCCAAATACGTACACTTAGCCACCGGCTATCCCGCCATTCAATTTTTGCCGGACTTGCAAGCTTACCGCGAAAAAACCCAGGATTTTGAGTCGGTTGTCAACGCTTACGAAAAGCACGACGGCGTTTACGAAAAATTGGAGGCCAGCGGCGGCAGCGTGTTAATTAGAGGCCGGGGAATTGTGGCTTCGCGGGTGGTGCAGCGAATTTACGAAGCGCGACAGCGGAACGGCAACATTCAAGTATTGCATTTGATGCGATCGCCCAAACCTCAAGGTAACAAATTTAAACTCGCTGAGCGAAAAGTCGAAAATCACTACGAATTTCAACCTTTCAACTGGCCGAAAGCTTGCTGGGGCGGGGAACTCCGCGTACTTTTGGAACAAGCCGCCCCTGAATTGCGGCCGCAGTTACTCACAGACTGGGGCGGCACTACCACAGCCCAGCGCAGCGACTGGCGGCGGATTGTCAAAGAAGGTTTAAGTCAAGGATGGTATCAAATTACCTTCGGCGAAGTCGAGCGAGTCGAGCGCGACAGTCAAAACCGCACAGTAACGTACATTCAGGAGAAGGAACTCAAGGGGCAAATTAAGTTAGAAGCTGATTTTATTATTGATGCTACGGGTTTGGACGCTAAGGTAAAAACCAGTCCCTTGTTAAACGATTTGGTAGCTCAATATAATCTTCCCCTCAACGGTTTGGGCCGGCTGAGTGTTAACAACGATTTTGAAGTGCCCGAATTGCGGAATTCTTCTGCTAGCAATACAGAAGGCCGTGTATACGCAGCCGGCGCGATTACTTTAGGAGGGCCTTACGCGCCCGTAGATAGTTTTTTGGGCTTGCAATACGCTGCCTTGCGATCGGTTGAAAGTCTGGCAGCCAACCGATCTCCGGGTGTGCGGAAATTGAGCGTTTGGCGATCGTTCGTGCAGTGGTTGAAATGGGTTTTTAATAAATCTCCTGACTAAATTGAAGGAGGAAGTGCGGCAACAAGCAATGTACAGGATTTAATGGATTTAACTGAGATATTGGACTATTCTCAATTAGCCGTAGGGGCGGGTTCGCCAACAGCCTTAAAGCTTGCAAATAGGTTCTATAAACCCGCCCGACCCACGAAAAATCCTCTTATTGATATTGCTGCAAGATGTCATTTTAACGGAGATATTGCACTATTTCAATAAGTTTTTTACGGGCGGGCAGGTTTTTTCCGGGCGGGCAGGATGCCCACCCCACAAGAAAACTCACTCTTTGTGGAACAGGCATCTTGCCTGTTCTTAAAAATGGTAAAAGATGTGAGATTTAACTGATTTAAACGAAGTTCGCCTTCCATCTCAAATCCAAAATCTAAAATCGAGCAACCTTCCCATTCAATCTAAAATCTAAAATCTAAAATCTAAAATCGAGCAACCTTCCCATTCAATCTAAAATCTAAAATCTAAAATCTAAAATCGAACAACCTTTCCATTCAATCTAAAATCTCAAATCTAAAATCTAAAATCTAACAACCTTCCCATTCAATCTAAAATCTAAAATCTAAAATCTAAAATCGAACAACCTTCCCATTCAATCTAAAATCTAAAATCCAAAATCTAAAATCGAACAACCTTCCCATTCAATCTAAAATCTAAAATCTAAAATCTAAAATCGCATGACTCCCACCTTATTCGGTCGCTGGCAAACTCGGTTATTGTTATTTACAACCGTAGGCGTTTTAGTAACGCTGCCCTTTTGTCTGGGTTTAATTACCGCCCAATCAGGATCAAGTTTTTTCTGGATATTAGGGTATGTAGCGATTTTTGGCATCGGCTGGGATGCCTTATATATCTACATCCAGCAGTTTCGCTGGGATAGAGATTGGCCCGGCGCGTTTCAATTACTCGCTGGAATTTGGGAAGCACTTTTTGTGTTATTTTTAATCAAAGTTATCGGTTTGCCGGGGATACCTGCACAAGATTTTGACTTGGGAGCTTTTGCTTTGCATTATAGTTTAGTGTGGCTGGCTATTTATCTGGCGTCGCAAACACTGATGCGGATTTTGTTTCCCCACTGGCGTTTCCGAGGCGGCCAATGGTTTTAATAATAGCTGTAGCGGCGGTTTTTACCAACAATAATCGCCTCAAATTAATAATCTCATAAACCCGCCCCGGTCAATTACCAATTCCCCATGCCCAATTCCCCATGCCCAATTCCCAATTCCCCATCCCCTGTATATTCTCATTTTTTTCAGGTTCAGGCTTCCTCGATCTGGGTTTTGAGTCGATCGGCTTTAATGTAGCGTATGTCAATGAAATTTTCCCACCTTTCATGCAAGCATACCGCTATTCTCGGCAGTGTCTGAATTTACCACAGCCAGAATACGGATATTGCGAAGGAGAGGAAGCAGATGTAACTCGACTGGTAGAGGGAAAACCAGCACTTCATTTGCGGGAATTGATGCAGGATGCCCGCAAGCATCACGATATTGTAGGATTTATCGCGGGCCCGCCTTGTCCTGACTTTTCTATTGGTGGCAAAAACCGGGGTGGGGAAGGAGATAAAGGTCAACTTTCAGCTTCATACATTGAATTGATTTGTCAGCAGCAACCAGATTTCTTTTTATTTGAAAATGTCAAAGGTTTGTGGAGAACCAAAAAACATAAATCTTTTTACGACGAACTAAAACAGCAGTTGGCTGATTCGGGATACGTTTTTGCCGAACGTTTAATTAATGCGATAGAATACGGTGTCCCGCAAGATAGAGACAGAATTATTTTGATTGGATTTAGAAAAAACCTTGTCAGAAATCTGGGCATTTCCCTAGAGGAAAAAAGCCAAATGTTAGCCGAAAGTTTATTTCCTTGGCAAAGTCAGGTATTATATCCCAAATCAGAAATTTTTTCTCATCCTTGGCCTGATAGAACAGCCTTTGCAGGTGATGGTTTCGTGCCTTGTCCTGATGGCATTCACCAAGATTTAACGGTAGAATTTTGGTTCCAAAAAAATGACGTTCTCAACCATCCCAATGCCAAACACTATTTTCAACCCAAAGCAGGCATTAAGCGGTTTGCTTCCGTTGATGAAGGAGATGATTCAAAAAAATCTTTCAAGCGATTGCACCGATGGCGTTATTCGCCAACAGCTTGTTACGGCAATAACGAAGTTCACTTGCACCCTTACAAACTTCGCCGGCTTTCTGTTGCAGAAACACTGGCTATTCAGTCACTGCCAAAAGATTTTGCACTGCCGCCCAAGATGACGTTGACTAATATGTTTAAAACTGTTGGCAATGGGGTTCCTTATTTGGCTGCACAAGGTATTGCCAAAACAATTTTACAATTTTTATCTCACTAAAAAAACAGAATAGCCAGATACCCGACTTCGCAGATTTTGTGGGGGATCTAAAAATATTTGTAGCGATAAGGGGCGTATTGCACACCCTATAAATACTAAAATTCCAAATTACCAGACGTATGTCGTTTAACGCAGAAGTGTTATAATAAAGTGTTAAGGTTGAAAACCTATATTTTTTATTTGCCTGCAATTCGCCATGACCGTTAAACCCCGCCGCTATCACATCACTACTTTCGGATGCCAGATGAATAAAGCCGACTCGGAACGGATGGCCGGCATTCTGGAAAATATGGGCTTTGAGTTCTCGGAAGACCCGAACGAAGCTAGCTTGATTCTCTACAATACTTGCACGATTCGCGACAATGCCGAACAAAGAGTTTATTCTAACCTCGGAAGGCAAGCTCATCGCAAGCGCCAAGAACCGGGTTTAACTTTAATTGTAGCTGGATGCGTCGCGCAGCAGGAAGGTGAAGCGCTGCTGCGGAGAGTGCCGGAATTAGACTTAGTAATGGGGCCACAACACGCTAACCGACTTGAAGATTTGCTGGAACAAGTTTTTGAGGGCAATCAAGTCGTGGCGACTGAAGCTGTTGAAATTATGGAGGATATTACTAAGCCGCGCCGCGATAGCAAGGTGACTGCTTGGGTGAATGTAATTTACGGCTGCAATGAACGCTGCACTTATTGTGTTGTCCCGAATGTTCGCGGGGTTGAACAGTCGCGAATGCCGGAGGCAATTCGCGCGGAAATGGAGGATTTGGGCCGTCAAGGTTACAAGGAAGTAACTTTGTTGGGGCAAAATATTGATGCTTACGGGCGCGATTTGCCGGGGACAAAACCGGACGGCAGCAACCAGCATACTTTGACGGATTTGCTTTATTTTTTGCAGGATGTGCCTGGTGTCGATCGCCTCAGATTTGCTACTAGCCACCCGCGCTATTTTACAGAAAGATTGATTAAGGCTTGTGCTGAATTACCGCAGGTTTGCGAACATTTTCACATTCCTTTTCAGTCGGGAGATAATGATATTTTGAAAGCGATGTCGCGGGGTTATACTCAGGAAAAATACCGCCGGATTATTGATACAATTCGCCGTTATATGCCGGATGCTTCGATTACTGCGGATGCGATTGTCGGCTTTCCTGGGGAGACGGAAGCGCAGTTTGAAAAGACTTTGAAGTTGATCGAAGATGTTGGTTTCGATTTGGTGAATACTGCGGCTTATTCGCCTCGCCCTGGGACGCCGGCGGCTTTGTGGGAAAATCAGTTGAGTGAGGAGGTGAAAGCCGATCGCCTGCAACGGATCAATCATGTGGTGACAACAACGGCGATGGAACGATCGCAGCGCTATTTCGGACGTACTGAAGAGGTTTTGGTGGAAGTCCAGAATCTCAAAGATCCAACTCAGGTGATGGGGCGCACTCGCGGCAATCGTCTCACATTTTTTAAGGGCGATATTGCTGAATTGGCGGGTAAAATTGTGCGGGTTAAAATTACAGATATTCGCGCTTTTAGCTTGACAGGGGAAATGCTTTAAATAGCACCGGAATGAGATAGGGGACGGCTTACTTGTGAACTTTTCTAAGAAGATGTGATTTTTTTTACCGCAGAGAGCGCAGAGGACACAGAGGAAGAGTGGAAGGGAGGAGATAAGTAGTCTTAAAGCGGTTCGTATGTGCCTTAGTTGCGCTCTCTGCGTGTATATTTGTCGAAAAGTCCTAGGAGTAGTGAAAAATGACAATGATGCGGATCGGGCTATTGTTCGGGGGGCGATCGGGCGAACACGAAGTCTCTATTAGTTCGGCGCGGGCGATCGCCCGTGCCCTCGCTGCTGAGGAAAATGCCTCTAAATACGAAGTTCTGCCCTTTTATATCCAAAAAAACGGCCGCTGGCTGTCGGGAACATTACCTCAAGAAGTCTTAGCCACCGGAAAACCTCTGGAAATAGAGGAACAAACAGCAGAAGATGATTCTCCCGCCTCTGGACAGTTTCCTAATTTTAATGCTGTAGATGTTTGGTTCCCTGTTTTGCACGGGCCAAACGGTGAAGACGGTACGGTGCAAGGATTGCTGAAATTATTGCAAGTTCCTTTTGTCGGTTCCGGCGTTTTAGGTTCGGCGCTGGGAATGGATAAAATTGCGATGAAAATGGCTTTTGCTCAGGCTGGTTTGCCGCAGGTAAAATACGTCGCTGTCAACCGTTCCGAAATCTGGTCTAATCCTTGCGTTTTCCCCAAATTGTGCGATAAAATTGAAGCAGAGTTGGGCTATCCTTGCTTTGTTAAACCAGCCAATTTGGGTTCGTCTGTGGGAATTTCTAAAGCTCGATCGCGCGCTGAATTAGAAGCAGCCCTCGACAGCGCCGCCAGCTACGATAGGCGGATAATTGTCGAAGCGGGTGTGGTTGCTAGAGAATTAGAATGTGCAGTTTTGGGTAACGATAATCCCCAAGCTTCAACGGTGGGAGAAATTACTTTTCAAAGCGATTTCTACGATTACGAAACTAAATATACCCAGGGACAAGCCGACTGCTCAATCCCGGCAAAAGTCAGCGGTGCGATCGTCTCGCAAATCCAAGAAATGGCAGTGCAAGCATTTTTGGCTGTAGACGCTGCAGGTTTAGCGCGAGTAGACTTTTTCTACATTGAATCAACCGGAGAAGTTTTGATTAACGAAATCAACACTTTTCCCGGCTTTACAGCTACCAGTATGTATCCGCAAATGTGGGCAGCGGACGGCATTTCTTTCCCTGAATTAGTAGACCGTTTAATTCAATTAGCTCTCGAAAGGCACGGGGAAAAAGGTTGAATTGCGATTTGCAAACCGCTGCCCGGTCAACTGAAAATAAATTATTTTCGCAGGTAATATATCCATACTAGCGGAAACGATATAACATAGTTGTGGCAGGCTCTGCCTGCCAGCAACCCAATTTCCGCTGCGGGTCGAGCAACTGGAAATTTTCAGCAGTCGGGTATAAATAAATACACTATAAAGTGGTTAAGAAAGAAGGGCGAATAGCAGCGCCAATCTCACATCTTGCATCTCAAATTTTAACTCGCTTAACTTAGATGAGACGTTTCACTCAACTGCAGCAGTGGTGGACTTACGGACTGGTATTTCCCCTAGCGGTACTCAACTGCTGGTTAGCCCTCCTAGTCTTTGAATATTTTCGCGCCCTGATTACAGTTTTGGTAGTGGCTACAGTGCTGTCTTTTTTGCTAGATTATCCCGTGCGCTTTCTGCACAGATACGGCTTAAAGCGCGATCGAGCAGTTTTATCGGTATTGTTTTTGACTTTACTGGTATTGGTGGTTTTAGCTATCACTCTGGCTCCCATTCTGCTAAACCAAATCACTGAGCTCGCCACCCGACTGCCGACTTGGATAGTTTCTGGCACAGAACAAATTGAAGCATTCCACAATTGGGCGGAAAATCGCAATCTCCGCATTGATGTTAGCGGTTTGACTACCCAATTGAGCGATCGACTTTCATTTCAATTGCAGTCTCTCACTGGCGAAATTCTCAGATTTGGTTTGGGTGCTGCAGACAGTCTGTTGAATTTCCTCCTCACCATAGTCGTGACATTCTACTTGCTCTTGCACGGCGATCGCGTATGGGAAGGATTATTTAAATGGTTTCCCTCCAAGCTGAGCCTTCAATTGCGAGAGTTGCTGGCGCGAAGCTTCCACAACTACTTCGTCGGGCAAGCAACTTTGGCGGGTTTGATGGGACTGTCTATCACTGTTGCTTTTTTAATTATGCGAGTTCCCTTCGGACTTCTGTTCGGTTTGGGTGTGGGTGTAATGACTATGATTCCCTTCGGGGCACCTTTCAGTATTTGCATTGTCAGTTTGCTAATCACATTAAACAACTTTTGGCTCGGAGTCACAGTTTTAGCTGTCGCTACAGTAATTCAGCAAATAATTGAAAGTGGCGTTGCTCCTCGGTTATTAGGCGGTTTTATCGGTCTCAATCCTGTGTGGATTTTAGTGGCGCTGCTGGTGGGGGTTAAGGTGGCGGGAATAGCAGGTTTGTTAGTTGCTGTGCCGATGGCTGGTTTTATTAAGAATACTGTTGATGTTTTGGAAAGTTCGAGGAAAAAGTCGAGGGAAATCGATTCGGTTAGTTCCATTGAACCGATGGAGCAATAAAATTCCTCCCTAGGTTCAAATTTTAGATTTGAAGAGAGTTTTTGCAGGCTATTTTGACTTAAGGTTTAGTTGGTACTTTAGCTTGAGGCTTTACAGGTTTTTTACTTCCTGCTTTAGGGTGAGGCTTTCCGGTGCTTTAACTGCTGTCCTTCATGGATGCAGGCGGGGTCAAAAACTCCGTTTCTACGTTAACCTCGATCGCTCACAACGAATATTTTGCGTAGAAACCTGGTTTTTTTGAGTGCACGATTGTTGTTGACTTCGGATATCAATCCTGTCAGAAACCTCAGCCTAAAGGCGTGAGGCTTGAAAGAGAAATCTAACAGGCCATTCTGACCAGACTAAGCTTTAAATAGCTACGTTATTTAGGTCACGACACCCGCTTGATGCGAAGCTAGTCCCTTGCTCTGTCGCTAGTGGTTAAACAGTCTTAAGGTCACGCTCGACAGTGCTGCTAGCCGGCGCAAGCCTTTATAACCTTGTCGAAGCTAACTTTACCCCAGAAATGGGAGTTTGGGGCAACCATTCCCCAAAAATCGGAGAGGTTGCATAAAATTCCCTCTCCGACCCCGAAAGGGGATTTAATTCAATGTAAAGCCGTCCTATAAGGACGGGGCTTCAGACCCAGTTTTTTGGTGAAAAGTTCGCGAGAAATGCGGAATATGCGAGCTGGCTACCGTAGTTTGTATTATCGCACTCACACAGCAATTCGCCAGTGCCGACCCAGTTCGATCGCACTCAAAAGCTCGAATCCACAAACAATTTGCCGGCGACTGTCCGGTTTCTACCCCAGCTTGTAGGGTAAACCCCACCAGTCAAGCAGAACTCATAAATGCTTGAATTAAAATTAAAGAACCTTTAGTTGTAATTTAATTACAGTAGGTGCTAAAAATGCAAAATCCTAATTATAACTCTCCCTCTAACTCCCACCAAATCAATACTATGTCAACTAAAAATATGCCTGCTACAACTGTGCGTTCTCGCCGTTCTTCTTTGCCGAAAAAACTGGCTTTTTTATCTCTCATTTTGCTCGGTTCCACCGCAACTGTTGGGTGCAACGCCCTAACTTCTCAAGTTCCTGGAAGTTCTAACGCCATTCAAGCTGAACCTTCAACTACAGCGCCAATCTCAGCATTGCCTGCCAATATACTTCCCTCTCAAGACTCTAATTTTGTCAGTAAAGTTGTGCAGGAAGTCGGGCCGGCAGTGGTGCGGATCAATTCGTCTCGCACGGTGACGAACCAAGTTCCAGATGAGATACCCGAGCAATTCCGCCGCTTCTTCGGTTCAGAATCTCCGATTGCGCCGGGAAATCGGGTAGAAAGGGGTTCAGGTTCGGGTTTTATTTTTGGTTCAGATGGCCGCATTTTGACTAACGCTCACGTTGTTAATGGCGCGGATACGGTGACGGTAAAACTGAAGGATGGCCGCGAATTTGTCGGCAAAGTTTTAGGCGTAGATACAGTTACTGATGTGGCTGTTGTTAAAATAGAAGCTAACAATTTGCCTGTGGTGAGTTTGGGCAAATCTGAAGAGTTACAGCCGGGAGAATGGGCGATCGCGATCGGCAATCCCCTCGGTTTGGACAATACTGTGACTGTGGGAATTATTAGCGCTACAGGCCGTTCTAGCGCCGATGTCGGTGTTCCCGACAAGCGCGTCAGCTTTATTCAAACCGACGCTGCGATCAATCCCGGCAATTCTGGTGGGCCGCTGCTGAACCAGCGCGGTCAAGTTATCGGCATGAATACGGCGATTATTCAAGGCGCTCAAGGATTGGGTTTTGCTATTCCGATCGATCGAGCACAACAAATTGCCAACCAATTAGTAACAGTAGGAAAAGCCGAACATCCTTATCTCGGCGTTCGGATGTTGAGCATTACTCCCGCAATCAAGAGAGAATTTAATCAAAATCCCAACACCAAATTGAGGCTGACTGAAGATAAAGGCGTGTTAGTTTTGGGAGTTGCGAGAAATTCTCCGGCGGCACAAGCTGGAGTTCGCGTTGCCGATGTGATCAAGAGAATCAATGGTGCAGAAGTCAGCGATGCTGGCAGCGTACAGCAAATTGTCGAGAAAAGTACAGTGGGCAGCGATCTGCAGCTTGAATTGAGCCGCGGCGGACAACCTGTTACTGTGGCGGTGAAAGCGGGTGCTTTTCCAGCGGATCAGCAGCGGTAGAATTGTTGATTGAAACTTAGATATTGCACCATTGTCAATAATCCTTTTAGGAACAGGCTTTCCGGCCTGTTCCACAAGAAAATTAATCTCTTGTGGAACGGGCCGGAGAGCCCGTTTTTGAGAATGCTGCAAGAGGTGAGTTTTAATCGGCTTGGTCTGTGAGACGGGGTTTAATCCCCCGTCGGGATGTGGGGGGTACTCATTGTTACCATAATTTATAGAAATCGAACATGAAAACCCCGTGACTTTAGTCCGGGGATGAAAGGGAGAAGGAGGCTTTAGCTTCCCAGTATCTTTCATTAGATATTAGGATTGCAACTTAGGATACAACTCTGTAAAGTCTTGTAAACACTTTGATGATATTAAGCTAGTGCTGTTAGCATAAGAAGAACGTGATGAGGTCGAAGTCATGCTAGTTTTTGAATTCAAAGCATACGGAAAAAAGCAGCAATTTGCCGCTGTAGAC
>NZ_JAUBOQ010000049.1:2999-51285 GCF_036700325.1 Microcoleus sp. Z1_B2 | reverse complement strand
AATACATAAATATAATTGCACGGAAAAAATTAATTAGGATTGCTCTAGGTCTAGAAAATCATTTAGGATTGCTATATACCCCTTTTCAAGCTTTAACTCTTGACAAAACCGCCGGACAAAACACCAATGTTCCCTTAATAGTCGAACATGAAATTATCACTCTACCTTCTGCCTCAAGTCTCGCCATTCTCAGGCAAAATTACGGAGATAGAAAACCACCAAGCCGAAATTTAGCAATTTTAGCAGATCCTGTTTTCAGTCCAGAGGATGAAAGAATTAAAGGAAAAATTACCCAAGCAACAACAGAAAAATTAGAAGCAAATAACCTCGGTTTAAATCAATCGCTTCGTGCTTCTAATCGGCAATGGCCACCCGAACGCCTCGCATTTACCCGCCAAGAAGCCCAAACGATATCCAGCTTATTTCCCTCAGCTTCTAGCACTCAAAAGATTGATTTTGATGCCAGCCGCACTACTGCTACCGACGGCAGTTTAGCTAATTATCAAATCGTTCACTTTGCCACCCACGGCCTTGCCAACAGCCAAAATCCCGAACTGTCAGGAATTGTGATGTCGATGGTAGATGACAAGGGCAATCTTGTCAATGGTTTTTTGCGCCTCACGGATATTTTCAACTTGAAACTGGCGGCAAATTTAGTAGTTTTAAGTGCTTGTCAATCGGGCATGGGACAGAATGTTAGAGGCGAAGGAATGGTGGGATTAACAAGGGGTTTTATGTATGCGGGGGCGCAGCGGGTGGCGGTGAGTTTGTGGAATGTGGATGATGAAGGAACTTCTGTGTTAATGCAAAAGTTTTATCAAAAAATGGTGCAACAAAAGTTAGCGCCGGCGGCAGCTTTGAGGGCGGCGCAGATTGAAATGATGCAGGAGGAAAAATGGAAATCTCCCTATTATTGGGCGGCTTTTACCCTTCAGGGCGAGTGGAAATGATACAGCACTTTTGCTGGTAAGTAAGTACATAGCCCTTGTAGGGACACGGCAATGCCTATTGGTGTCAACAAACACGTTAAATCGGTAGTCCGATAGTCCGACAATCCGACAATCCGACAGTCCGATAGTCCGACAATCCGACAGTCCGACAATCCGACAGTCCGACAATCCGACAGTCCGACAGTCCGACAATCCGATAGTCCGACAATCCGATAGTCCGATAGTCCGACAATCCGATAGTCCGACAATCCGATAGTCCGATAGTCCGACAATCCGACAGGGAATGAATTCCCTGTCTAATAGCTAAAGTCCTCTGAAGAGGACTAATGAGTTTAAAAATTCGGCGTTGCTGGGCGTTGCTAAATACAGGTAGGAATTCAGATTTCCCAATTGCTATAAAACCAGTATGGTCAGTTTTGTAACATCAAGCAAAAAGTTGATTCCTACCGCGAATCAGCAACGTCAAAAATTCTTCTTCCCAGTCCTCATAGCGAGGACTTTCACTATGAGACAGGGGTTTCAACCCCTGGCGGATTGGCGGACTAACGGGTGGGCGGCGTGAATCAGCAACGTCAAAAATTCTTTTTCCCAGTCCTCTTTCAGAGGACTTTCGCTATGAGACAGGGATTTAAATCCCTGGCGGATTAGCGGACTATTGGGTGGGCGGCGTGAATCAGCAACGTCAAAAATTCTTTTTCCCAGTCCTCATAGCGAGGACTTTCGCTATGAGACAGGGATTTCAATCCCTGGCGGACTACCGGGTGGGCGGGCGGACTACCGGCTGGGCGGGCTGACAGCTTAAGTTGACACCAATGGGCCGAAGAGCCCGGAACGGGCAAGATGCCCATTCCACAAAGAATGAGTTTTCTTGTGTGTTGGGCATCTTGCCCGCCCAGAAAAGGGTTTATCGCCCGCTAGCCAAAGCCTCCCGCAATTTGCGGTCCCGCGATTTATCCCGAAGTTCGGGAGTCGCCATCCGCAAAACAAAATCCAGCAACCAAGGCGCAATTCGGTGACACCAAACTGCTAGATGACTTTGCCATCCTACCAAGATTTCCGGTGCATCTTTGTGCAATCCCGCCACCAGTGCTAGGGCAACTTTTTCGGGAGTTGTGGGCACTACCCAGCGGAATTGCTCCAAGTCTCGCACCATGTCGGTATCTGTTAGAGATGGCAGCAAAGCTGTGACTCGAACATTGTACTGAGTTAACTCGCTACGCAAAGCTTGGGTGAATCCCAAAATGGCAAATTTGGTAGCAGAATAAGTTGCCATTGTGGGAGCGGCAATTTTGCCCATTAAGCTGGAAACATTGACGATTGTTCCCTCTTTTTGAGTCGCCATTCGCCGAGCTATCAAGCGGGTAATTGTGTAGGTTCCGAGCAAATTTAAGGCGATTTCTTCCTCGATTAACGGGAGTGGCGAACGCAAGAATGATGCTTGGTGGGCGACGCCTGCACAGTTGACTAGCAGGTGAATGGGGCCGCTATCTCGCCAAGCTTGGGCGATCGCAATATTCACCGCTACTGACTGAGTTAAATCCAAAGCTAACGGCACTACTTCTGTGCCCAAAACATCGATTTCCTCTGCCAGTTCAATTAATTGCCGGCGGTTGCGCGCCACAATCAACAAACGTTTGACTCCTTGTCTCGCTAATTCCAGGGCGATCGATCGCCCAATTCCGCGCGAAGCCCCTGTAACAAGAGCTGTTTTTCCTTGAAGTTGCATAGATTAAACCTTTTGGTAGATGCTCACCGCGGCACGGAGTTATGAGTTGTGAGTTGTGAATTATTAGTTATGAGTTGAATGTTTTGGCGGTAACAACTCATAATTCATAATTGTTGAAAAGGCTATCTTGTTTCGATAGACCTCATTTACTTGTGGGGTTAACTCAAAACTAAAAACTTTTGAATCGCTAACGTGCGCGTGAGCTGAACTAAACTTTTGGTTTGCCAGAAATCAGTTAATTATCTGGTCTTTTAACCTCATGCCAGCAGACAAAGCTGAGATGGGCAAACCTAGTCGATAATCATGTCAAAGCGGGCTTTATTACCGCTTTTTCTTCAGTCTGCAGAGGCGGACTTTGCCTGTGTAGCCGCGAATTTATTCGCCAGGTATTGGTTTCCTTCAGTCTGCAGAGGCGGACTTTGCCTGTGTAGCCGCGAATTCATTCGCCGGGAATATTCGCCGGGATTAGTTATTCGCCAGGGCTTAATTACCCCTCTTTTTTTAGTCCGCAGAGGCAGACGAAATCCTGTGCAGCGGCGACTTACAATCGCCGGGGATTCGTGCGAATTGGCACAGGATAATTGAGCAATGCAGATTATCAATTCCACACCTCCTAGATATGAGAATTTCCTATCTACACACACCTTAACAACTTGACAGAGAAGCGGCAACAATTTTTAATAAATCTTCCGCAACACTTCTTTACAATTTTCTCAGACTGCCGATTTCCAAGTGCCGTGAAAGCCCAAAGGTATGACACCGGGCAGTTCTAGCTTGCAAACAGGTTCGCGATCAAGCCCTTCGCTGTCAAATATCCAGACTTCGCTGCTGTCAGAATTGCCGTCGTAAACAACTGTTACTATCCAACCTTTCTCCGAGGAAATATCTGGAACGTAGATGGGCTCTGCGGGATAGCGATTTTCGCCACAGTCGGCAATTGTGAGATTGCGGCTTTGCGTGTCGAAACGGGCGATCGCACCGAAACGTTCCGGTACAATATCAACGTCAGGGCGATACATTGCCAGATAAATATATCGTGAGTCTTGCCCTATTTCGGCAGCAGGTACGATCGGAAACTCACAAGGTTTATCCAACAATTCTTCTATTCCTGTCACTTTCGCCGTCAGAGGATTGAGATGCACTCGGCAAAGAGTACCCTCCGCATCGGTGCTAGTTTCACCAGTCGGTACTTCTTTCAGTCGCTGATTAGTTTGAAAGTCAGCGAAGCGCACAAAATCTACAGCCACGGAACCATCTTCCTTGACAAAACCGTTAGCAAAATGCCACTGAAACCAAGGTTCAGTTTCGCCGCGACTAACTAAAGAGAGAGTTTCTGAGTCAAAAATTAATATCTGAGTACCTAACTCCGGTTTCCACTGAAAGGACTCGCTATAACTGCTAATTCCCGTTAACAATGGCAAAAAATTGACTTGCACCGGCGGGATAAAAAATATCAGATATTTACCCGCCAAAACAAAATCGTGGAGCGCGTAAATTCCATCTAAAGCAACTGTTGATTGTTGCACGACTTGGCCAGTAAAATCGCTTTTATACAGATTCAACTTTGTAGTCGCACCGTTGGTAACTCCAAAGTTGAAAATATTGCCAGTAATCGGGTCGCGCTTGCAGTGAGCAGAATAAACAAATTTACTATCTAAACTGCCTAAATCGTCCGTTCCCTGAGTTTCCAGGGTTTGCAAATCGAGGCGGTGAGGCGGGCCACCTTCCCACAATGCCAAAAGGCGATCGGGCAAAGCTAAAACAGAAGTATTGGCAGCATTTTTAACAGTTTTAGTCCACCGCAACCACACAGGGCCCGGTGCTGTCATGCCATAATTACTGTAGAGAAATTTATCAGCTTTTTCTTCAGCTAGATATCCCGCTGTTTTCACGTAGCGATAAACAGCCGTAGCACCGACATCGGTAAAATGTACAGCCAAAATTGCACCGTCGCCATCAAACCAGTGTCCCGCAGCAACACCGCCACGTTCCAAACGTCCGGGCCCGTTGCGGTAGAGAGTGCCGCGCAATCCGTCGGGAATTTTACCAGTTTTAACCGATAGCTGAGTCAGCGGAAACTCCGCAGCAGGACGGGCTAAAGCTTGAGCCCAAGATTTTTTAGCTGAGATTTTAGTGTCTGTTTTCATTGGAAACTCGCAATTTTAAACTGATCTGACAGATATTTTGCTATACAATTATAGCAAAAACCATCTATAACAGTTCTCGCGTGAGCCATTCATCAATGAATTAACAATTGCTCAATCCCCCAATCTAAAATCTAAAATCTAAAATCTAAAATCTCAACCTGTACCTCACTTAATCGAACAAGGGTATAACACTTATGACTCTCCGCCGCCGTGCTCTGATCAGAACTTTTGGGCTGACTGCTATTGGTACTCAGCTTTTGCCCCTCGCCCAAACCAACCTATCTCCCAAAAGTGCGATCGCTAATCCGCGCCGCCTGCAAGTCGGCGATACTGTAGCCTTAATCAATCCTGCCGCTTTCAACTACGAAAAAGAAGTGCAGCCATTTTTTAAAGTTCTGGATAACCTGGGTTTAAAAGTTAAATTGGGAGAGCATTTTTACGATCGCTACGGCTATTTAGCCGGCAAGGATGCCGATCGCGCCGCCGATGTCAACGCAGCCTTTGCCGACGACTCAGTGCGAGCTATTTTTACCGGGATGGGCGGCTGGGGCTGCGGTCGGATATTGCCACTCCTAGATTACAATATTATCCGCAACAATCCCAAAATTATTATGGGATTTAGTGATATTACGGCGCTGTTATTGGCGATTTATGCTAAAACTAATATAATTACTTTTCACGGCCCTTTAGGTGTGTCAACTTGGAGCCCCTTTACAGTAAATTACGTCAAAAAAGTTTTGTTTGAGGGCGGCTCTGTGACCATGCAAAACTCCCCAAGCGTGCAAGTTCAAACAATCGGGCGCGGCACAGCTAGGGGAAAACTAATCGGCGGCAATTTATCAGTAATCGCAGCAATGGTGGGTTCTGCATATTTACCGCAGTGGGAAAATAGTATTTTGTTTGTCGAGGAAGTTGGCGAAGAAGTTTATCGCATCGATAGAATGTTGACGCAGCTTAAATTAGCGGGCATTCTCGATAAAATATCAGGTTTTATTTTCGGACAGTGTACCAAGTGCGAAGCTGAAAAACCCCAAGAGTCCCTAACCTTACCTCAAGTCTTGTCCGACCACATTCGGCCTTTGAAGATTCCCGCGTGGTATGGTTCTATGGTGGGACACATCCGGGAGCAGTTCACTTTGCCGATCGGCAAACAAGTCGAAATCGACGCTGACTCTGGTACAATTAAATTGTTAGAATCCGCTGTCAGCTAAATCTTAAATTATTCTCGATATTCGCTCGGCTCTTCCTCCAGTTCTGCATGACCGCGCAGAGCCTGGTAATGAAAAAATTAAACATACAATTAGGACGATCGTGAAAAACCGACAATTCATTAAACCGCTAGCAGCAATTATCTTAGCAATAATGTGCCTGTTGCCGCTCAACGCCTGTGCAGCAGCAAGTAAAACCGCCAACAGCGACTCCATTTATCAGCAGCGAACCGTCCACAATCCCGACGGAATCGGCAAATTTTACATGGGTCGAGAAATTGCCCAAGTCATGGGATATCAAGGCGCTAGTTGGCTAGAAAGACCGTCTCGCGGCATGGAAGAAAAATCAGCTCGATTAGTCAACAATCTCGATTTAAAACCAACCGATATTGTAGCAGACATTGGAGCCGGAACGGGATATTTTAGCTTTCGCATCGCTCCCTTAGTTCCAGAAGGAAAGGTTTTAGCAGTTGACGTGCAGCCGGAAATGATTAATTTTCTGGAATTGAATAAACAAGAAAAAAATATCGCTAACGTTGAGCCAGTTTTGGGCAGTATCGACAATCCGAATTTGCCAGAAAACAGCGTAGATTTAGTTTTGATGGTCGATGCTTATCACGAATTTGCATATCCCAGAGAAATGATGCAAGGAATTGTGAAAGCACTCAAACCGGGAGGCCGCACAGTATCGATCGAGTATCGGGGCGAAAACCCGCTGATTCCCATTAAAGGTTTGCACAAAATGACGCAGAAGCAGGTGAAAAAAGAAATGGCCGCCGTCGGTTTAGTATGGAAAGAGACAAAAGATATGTTACCCCAGCAGCATTTGATGGTGTTTGAGAAAAAATCTCAAATTTAGCAGCCAAATAGAGCGATTCTATACCATTTTTACTGAGTTTTGTCAAGGTACAAAAGACGTATTTTTGAGGCGCGCAGGCGATCGGTCAAAAATTCTAAGCCTTAAGTAACCCTTAAGAGAGACATTTTACTAAAAATACCATTTACAATTAAAAATTGATAACCCAGAGGCGCTTCCTTCATTTTTCAAGCGAAGAAGTGTCGCTATTAAGAAGTACCAGCGTGAACATTCCAAGTTCCATCCTCACCATGCTCGCCGGCATCGGAGTGACTCTGATCAGTCTCTGGTACGGGCAGAATCACGGTTTGATGCCGCTCGCCGCCTCTGACGAAGCATCCCAGATAGACGGACTATTCAATACAATGATGACCATTTCCACTGGACTATTTATCATGGTCCAGGGAATTCTCATCGTTGCTGCAATTAAATATCGCCGCCGTCAAGGAGACAACACAGACGGGCCGCCTTGGCATGACAACTTTCCCTTAGAAATTCTTTGGACAGCCGTGCCAGCGGTGATTATTTTAGGAATCGGAGTCTACAGTTTTGAGATTTACAACTCAATGGGAGGCCTCGATCCGATGGGCAATCATGACCACGGCACCATGCAAGCGCACTCTAAAATGCGGGGAAGTGCGATCGCAGCCACACTCTCAGATACACCCCAAAACGCCCCTCAAATTCCGTCTAGAAAACTTGTTGCTTTAGGCGTAGGCGCTTCCCCAGAAAATGAAGACAAACCAGCAGATTTAGTTGTAAATGTCACTGGTTTGCAGTACGCCTGGATTTTTAGCTATCCAGAAAGCGGCGTTAGTTCCGGCGAACTGCATATGCCAGCCAACCGCGACGTACAGCTAAATATCGCAGCTCAAGACGTGCTGCACGCATTTTGGCTGCCAGAATTTCGCCTCAAACAAGATGCAATTCCCGGCCGGCCGAGCGAACTGAGATTTACACCAACTAAAACCGGCGAATACCGGGTGGTTTGTGCTGAATTGTGCGGCGCTTATCACGGAGCGATGAAAGCTGTAGCAGTCGTTCACACGCCCGAAGAATTCGACAGTTGGCTGCAAGAACAGCAAGTTGCTAGCAGTCAAAACTTAGAGCAAGCAGTTGCAGTCAATCCAGGGGAATTGTCAGACGGTGAATTTTTGGCTCCCTACGTCAGGGAAATAAAAATTAATTCCGAAACCCTAGAACAACTTCACCCAACTCATCACTAAAAATAGTCATTAGTTCCTGGCACTGGGTGTTTGACCCAGAGCTAATAACTAATGACTAATAACTAATGACTAATAACTATGACACAAGCACAGTTCCAAGAAAGTGCAAACACTGAGGCTCGCGGAACAGCGCCCGCCGATAGACATTGGCGCGACTACTTCACTTTTAATACCGACCACAAAGTCATCGGTATTCAATACCTAGTCACAACATTTATTTTCTATCTAATCGGCGGCGTGATGGCAACTTTGGTGCGAACAGAACTCGCCACCCCCGACGCCGATTTTGTCACCCCCGAACTCTATAACAGTTTATTTACTGTTCACGCGACGGTGATGATCTTCCTGTGGATCGTACCCGCCGGAGCCGGATTTGCTAACTTTTTGATCCCCTTAATGATTGGGGCCAAAGACATGGCATTTCCCCGGCTAAATGCCGTTGCCTTTTGGATGATTCCCGTAGGTGGCATTTTGCTGTTGAGCAGTTTTTTGGTAGGAGCTCCACAGGCGGGTTGGACTTCCTATCCGCCTTTGAGCTTAGTTACTGCTCAAGCGGGGGAAGAAATTTGGATTCTCAGCGTTTTGATTCTGGGAACTTCTTCGATTTTGGGGGCGGTGAATTTTGCCGTTACCATCTTTACCATGCGCGTTCCGAGCATGGGTCTCAATGATATGCCTTTGTTTTGCTGGGCGATGATTGCGACTTCAGCGCTGACTTTGATTGCTACTCCAGTCTTAGCCGCAGCTTTGATTTTGCTGTCGTTTGACTTGTTAGCAGGGACGGCATTTTTTAACCCGACAGGCAACGGCGATCCCATCGTCTACCAGCATTTATTCTGGTTTTATTCGCACCCGGCAGTTTACATTATGATTATGCCCTTTTTCGGGGTGATTTCAGAAGTTTTGCCGGTGCATTCGCGCAAGCCAATTTTTGGTTATTTGGCGATCGCCTATTCGAGTCTCGCAATCAGCTTTTTAGGGTTGATCGTGTGGGCGCACCATATGTTTACCAGCGGCACCCCCGGCTGGCTGCGGATGTTTTTTATGATCACCACTATGATCATCGCCGTACCAACTGGGATTAAAATATTTAGCTGGTTGGCAACTATTTGGGGAGGCAAACTCCGGCTTGTCAGCGCGATGCTATTTGGGATGGGTTTTATCTCAACATTTGTCCTCGGCGGCATCACCGGGATCATGGTAGCTTCCGTACCTTTTGACATTCACGTTCACGACACTTATTTTGTCGTCGCTCACCTACACTACGTGCTGTTTGGCGGCTCAGTGTTTGGAATTTACGCTGCTTTTTACCACTGGTTCCCCAAAATGACGGGGCGGATGATTAATGAATTTTGGGGTAGAGTTCACTTTGTTTTAACCTATGTGGGCTTTACTGTAACTTTCCTGCCGATGCACGCTTTGGGGATGCAAGGAATGCCCCGGCGGGTGGCAATGTACGACCCGAAATTTACCACAATTAATGTCATTTGTACTGTCGGTGCTTATATGCTGGCAGTGTCTACAATCCCGTTTATCATTAATGTGATTTGGAGCTGGATGTACGGCCCGAAAGCAGGTGACAATCCTTGGCAAGCTTTGAGTTTGGAATGGATGACGACTTCGCCACCCCCGATCGAAAATTTTGAAGGAGTGCCGGTATTGGCAACGGGCCCTTACGATTACGGCATGGAAAAAATTCAGCATACAGGGGAACGTCTCAGGCTCAAGCTGAGGGAAAATGCTACCCGCAATGCCCAGAAAACAGGTATTCCTATTGCGGAGGCTCAAGCTTCAACTTTCTTTGGCGGTACTGCCACTTTGGTCGCTCCTGAATCAGAGAGAGATGTTGATTCTCCTGCTGATGAAAGTCAAGATGGCGAATAGTTATTAGTCATCAGTCATCATTCATCAGTCATCAGTCATTGGGCATTGTTGACTGTTGACTGTTGACTGATGACTAATGCCCACGGACAACTGACAACTGACTTCTTCATTACCAATTTCTTATGCAAATTCCAGCGATCGATCCGACAAAAACAGCCCTAAATTACCACCACGAGGGCGAAGTAGAAGCACACGGCGTCGAGCATCCCGACCACAGAATGTTAGGCGTAATTGTGTTCCTGTGCGCTGAAGGCATGATATTTTTCGGTATGTTTGCCGCGTATTTGATTTATCGGGCGATGGCTCCCGTGTGGCCTCCTGAAGGTACGCCTGGACGAGAGTTATTGCTGCCGGGAATTAATACGGTGATTTTGATTGCTAGCAGTTTTGTGATTCACAATGCTGATACTGCAATTAAAAAGAATGATGCCACTGGAATGCGGAATTGGTTGCTCGTAACTATTGCTATGGGCGCAGTTTTCTTGGCAGGTCAGGTTTACGAATACACTCATTTAGAGTTTGGCTTGACGACTAATTTGTATGCCAGTTGCTTTTACGTTTTGACTGCTTTTCACGGCTTGCACGTTACGTTTGGAGTGCTGCTGATGGCGGGGGTAGTTTGGCGATCGCGCACCCAAGGTCACTATTCTAGCGAGCACCACTTCGGCATCGAAGCGACTGAAATTTACTGGCACTTTGTCGATGTGATTTGGATTGTTTTGTTTTTGCTGCTGTATATTTTGTGAGCCCAGAGGCTTTTGGGCCTCTGCCACAAGAGATTTGTATGACCCCCAATTGGGGGTTTTTTATTGTTTGGAGAGTGCGATCGCCTTTCATATCAAGTCCGGTCGAGCGACCGCGATTTTCGTAGGGGCGGGTTCGCCAACAATACCTGCCAATAATTGACAATCTCAAAAACCCGCCCCGACCGGGATATTATGGTTAATCGATCGCACATGATATCATTCACCTCCTCAAAGCCGATCGCGCTAAACTAAAAGTAGCAATTCTCCTATCCAGCAGCATTGAGAAAATTATGCAGTGCGAATTGTGCGATCGACAAATGGAAGCATTAACCGCCCATCACCTCATCCCCAAACAAAACACCAAGCGGAAAAACGAAGATCCCAGCCCGACAATCGACATTTGCTCAGCCTGTCACCGCCAGATTCACTCTCTATTTGACAACAAACACCTCGCCCAAGAGCTCAACACCCTGGAAAAGCTCAAAAATGACCCTGAACTCCAGAAATTTGTCTCTTGGATTAAGAAACAAAAAACCGACAAACGCATTCAAGTACGCGGCAAAAAAGCTTGATTGCAGGGCCAGAAATTAGGTATATACTCCTGGACGCAGTTACTGTCTGATGCCCGGTTTCTTCATTAATTTTCGTTTCCTAACCCAAAATTTTATATAGCAACCCGGTTTGTTTGCCTAAATCCTAGTATAGTTATTTACTTATTCGTAACAAGCTGCCAACAATTATCATGAACCTCACCTCCCTCGAACTCGCAAAAGACCGAGCGCGCATCTACAAAAACTACCTCCAAATGGAAATAGATGCCCAAGCTAACATCAACAAACTAGCTTTTTTAGACAGGGGCGTTGAAAAATCCCCTTACCAACAACACATTAAAAACTATCCCGATTATCTCAAACAGAAACCCGACGGCTTAAAAGTAATTAGCTCTATTCCAGGCCCCAATAATCCCCTCAAACCTACTCCGTTTCCCAGCCTGGGAGAACTACCTCAAATTAACTCTCAAGCTTTAAGTTTCCTCCACGCAGACATCAAAGAAGCCTGCGTTTGCATTGGTACTTTTGTAGATGGCAAAATTCAGGCGCAGTGGCTGGGAAAAAACGCACTTACCAAAGCTGAACAGTGGAGTGCTACTAAAATTATCGCACTCCTTAATATCGTTAGTCAAGTAAATACCAAATATCCAGACTGCGACATTGACAACTGCGTTGTTAGAGATGGCAACGGGCTAAGACACGATTTTTACTTTTACGATTTAGCAAAAGATATGATTAGCTATGCCTCAAATATAGCAAGTTCAAACTCCTTAGCTGCGATGTTCAAACGCTTCGATACTCGCATAGGATTAGAGCAATGGCTCAAGAGCGCTACTGGCAATAATGACCTAATTTTTCGCGGCGATTACGGCGAAAATCCTTATCACAACAACCCCAAAATCTTCGATCTCACCAAAAAACAAGTGCTGCTAAGTGCGGCATTAAACAGTACCAAACAAAGTAATACCGTATCTGCTTATGATTTGACCAGGCTAATTTCCATGTTAGGATGGCACTTCCACATCGAACAGCGATCGCGCATGAAAGGATCTCAGTGGAACAGTTTAGAAAGCATTGTCAGAGCAATGGGACATGATAGCGCTCGATATGTGGACGTAGCAATTAAAACTTTGGGGATGGATACCCTTATTACTTCTCCAGTAATTATCTCAAAATTGGGTTACGGACTCAGCTCGATCCGGGGAACCCTAGAAACAGTTTATGTGGCTTTAGTGCGGTTTGTTGACGAGCGACCGAAGGCGGCGGGAAATCCCGCAAAACTCAGAACTTTAGCCATGACTTTGCGGGCTGAAAAACCTGTAGGCGGTTCCAGTGTCGATCGCCTAGCCATCGAACTCGACGCCAGATTTTGCGCCGAAGTCACGGAAATTCTCCGCCGATTGTTTGCGGAAGAATTTTAAAGGCGGGCGATCGACTAATGTGAAAGTCGGTGAAACTTGCGATAAAGCATCCTCTCTACCGGCTTTCCTCCCCGCAAATGTTGCTCAGTTATTGCCGCAACTTCTTCAGGGCAAACCCCATTGTACCAAACCTCTTCTGGTAGTACCAACACCATCGGCCCGTTGCCACACTGTCCCAAACAACCGCTAGCAACAACTTCAACTTCTGAGGGCGACAATTTCTGAAAAGCTGCCAGTACCTTTGCTGAATTTTGCTTGCGACAAGTGCGGTTTTGGCAAACGAGAACTTGCCTAGAAGATTGGATAATTTTCATGTTTTTTCACTTGACAATCTGCTCAATATATGCTATTTTTTTATCATGGGAATATGTGTGGCCATATATGCCCAAATTGTAGGAAAGTCGTTAAAAACTTTGGACGGGCTAGAAGCCCATCCCACAACTCATTAAACTTGAATTGCATTCAATCGCTTTGAATTCCTCAAATTATCGTGGGGAGTAGGGGCCCTAGCGTCCCGCCCGCCCGAAAAATACAATTTAGATGCGGGACAGCTTAAGACTTCAACGCACCCTATAATTAATCTGGTGACAAACCTTTGGAAGCCAACCATTGTCGATCGAACAAACGCGACTGATACCGAGCCCCGCCATCACAGAGTACCGTCACAATCGTATGTCCAGGCCCCATTTGCTTCGCCAAAGCCACCGCCGCCCCCACATTAATCCCCACAGAACCGCCCATAAACAGCCCTTCTTTCCTCAGCAGTTGGTAAATCACCCGGACAGCTTCAGTATCGTGAATTTGGATGGCGTCGTCTACCGGGGCATTCTCCATATTTCCAGTGACGCGACTGGTGCCAATTCCCTCAGTAATCGAACTACCTTCAGTCTTAATTTCCCCAGTTTTGAAATAACTGTAAAGCCCGCTGCCCATCGGGTCTGCCAAGACAATTCTCACAGCAGGATTTTTTTCTTTCAAAAACATTCCTACCCCAGCAAAAGTGCCGCCTGTACCCGTTGCGGCTACCCAAGCATCAATTTTCCCATCAGTTTGTTCCCAAATTTCCGGGCCAGTTGTCTCGTAATGAGCTCGGCGATTGGCTAAATTGTCAAACTGATTTGCCCAGACAGCATTCTCCATTTCTGCCGCCAATCTTCCCGACAATTTGACATAATTGTTCGGGTCTTTGTAAGGAACAGCGGGAACAGTCCGAACTTCCGCGCCCAAGGTTCTTAAAGCATCGATTTTTTCTTGAGATTGGTTATCGGGAATCACAATCAAACATTTGTAACCTTTAGCGTTGCAAATGTGGGCCAAACCGATGCCAGTATTGCCCGCAGTGCCTTCAACAACGGTGCCGCCCGGTTTCAGCAAGCCTTTTTCTTCTGCATCTTTGATGATGTATAAAGCAGCCCTATCTTTAACGGAACCGCCGGGATTGAGAAACTCTGCTTTGCCGAGAATTTCGCAGCCAGTTTCATCGCTGAAGCTGTTTAAGCGAATTAGTGGTGTGTTGCCTATTGTGCCTACAAAGCCGTTTTTAATATCCATATTTTTTTGATTTTTGCATCCTATTATTAATTTTTACAAGAAGTTGATATTTATTGCTACCAGTTCTACCAAATCTTGCTCATATTAAGTACGAATCCCGGCAAAACGGGGTCGCCGCTAACTGTAGCCGGATTCTCCAAACATTCTTCGGGCAAACCGGGACGGTAAATATAAACTCTGCGATTTTTGCGGTCAATTAACCAGCCTAACTGCACTCCTGGTTCTCTCATATATTCTTGCATTTTTTCTTGCAATGGCTTGAGATTGTCAGAAGCCGACCTCAGTTCTACTACAAAATCCGGGCAAATAGGTGGGAATTTATCTTGCTGTTCTGGTGACAAAGTATTCCACCGTTCCAGTTTAATCCACGAGGCATCTGGAGACCTGTCACCCATTGAAAGCTTAAATCCCGTACTGGAGTCAAAACACATACCTGTTCCATCTTGGCGAGCCCAAATATACAACTCTCCAAAGACGCTACCGCTGCGATTTCCTGTTGTTCCACCAGTAGGGGGCATAATTAGCAATTCTCCCGATTTGTTGCGTTCAATGCGTAATTCACTATTGATTTGACAGAACTCGAAAAACTCGTCTTCTGTCATTTGCAATTTTGGCGGTATTCGCAACACAATTGTTGATGACAGCATTTTGCCTTTCCTCCAATCTAAAGTGTTTACACAAGATTGCACAATTTCTTTGTTTGTAGTTAGCACTTGAGTGCTCGAAAATCAGGATTAAGGACTCAATTCCTAACTATAAGCTGGTGTGGGATCAATTCCGGTTGTATCGGAATGATTAAACCACAGAGGGCACAGAGAACACAGAGAAAGAGAAGAGAGAGATGCATAATTCCGATGTCAACGGATTTGATATTACGTGCGAATTATAGAGGTAAGGTGCTCCGTGGGCACCTTACATAATTAGGTTCTGCGTCCAGGAATGTTAAACCTATTTATTCGGCTGAGGAGTCATCCGCAAATAAGGCTTAATCGGCGTATAACCTTTAGGAAATTTCTCTTCCAACTCTTTCGGGTCGGTAATCGAAGGTACGATGACGCAATCGTCGCCGTCTTTCCAATCAACCGGAGTCGCAACGCTGTATTTGTCGGTAAGTTGCAAGGAATCAATTACTCGCAAAATTTCATTGAAATTCCGACCAGTGCTCGCGGGATAAGTAATGCTCAAACGCAATTTCTTTTCCGGGTCAATAACAAAAACTGTGCGGATTGTTAAGTTGTTTAGCGAGTTGGGATGGATCATGTCGTAAATGTCGGAGACTTTACGATCGCCATCTGCTAAAATCGGATAATTGAGGGTGACGTTTTGAGTTTCCTCAATATCTTTAATCCAGCCCATGTGAGAATCCACATCATCGACGCTGAGGGCAATGGTTTTAACGCCACGCTTTTCAAATTCAGACTTGAGACGGGCCACTGCACCGAGTTCTGTGGTGCAAACTGGAGTATAGTCTTTCGGGTGAGAAAACAACACCACCCAGCTATCGCCAGCCCAGTCGTAGAAGTTGATTTCCCCTTCAGACGAAGCTTGGGTAAAGTTGGGAACTGTATCGCCTAATCGCAGAGTCATAACTGATTTCCTCTAATTTTATTTAAGGACTGTTCCTTATCATGCCATAATTCCCCGGTTTCTCGATCGAGCTGTAAAGGATTCTAAACTTTTTGGTCGATCGATCGGCAATTCCACTACTGTAATGTATGTGTGGCTTATACCGCTAAATTTGATTGCTATGCTTTACTTTTTGCTCAAGGCAATACAGCCTGTTTTAGTCCCGCTGTGTTTTGTCTCCGCCTGGGGTTTAGTTTTTTTGATATTTTCGAGTATCGGGCGTACTGTCGCCGACTCCCTGCGCCGAGCTCAGCGGATGCACCAAATCCCTTGTGCTAACTGCGTATTTTTCACCGGCGATTACCACCTCAAGTGTCCCGTTCAGCCTACCATAGCTTTATCTGAAGATGCGATCGACTGTCCTGATTATCGAGGGCATTCGGGAATTTACGGTTGAAAAATCCGGCCGCCACTTTACATATTTCTTAACATCTCTGGCTCTTTCAATTAAACTTAAGTTGTGGTAAAGAGATTTTCAGGAGTGTCGAAAGAATGCTAATTCAAAAGCTAAATGCCTGCGACGAGTTTATTGCTGGCGACGGTACTCAACTGCGAGAATTGCTGCATCCAGACAAACAAGCTGTGGATTTGCGTTACAGTTTAGCCCACGCCACTTTGCCACCGGGACAAACTTCTGCGCTGCACTCCCTGACAACTTCTGAAGTTTACTACATTCTCAGTGGCGTTGGAGAAATGCACATCGACGAGGAAAATCAATTCGTGGAAGCCGGAGATGCAGTTTACATTCCGCCAAACGCCAAGCAGTTTATTTACAACTGTGGCACAAAGCCGCTAATATTTATTTGTATCGTCGATCCCGCGTGGCGAAAGGAAGACGAGACAATTTTCGAGTAATTTTCTAGTTTTTCTCCTGGTCTGCTCGTTACCAGGTTCTGCCCGGTAACGCATATCTAGAGGCTCTGCCTTGACTGAAAAAAACATCACAAACCAAAAATCTATTTTAACAACAACAGCACCCAGCCATATGTACCGAGTGATTTCCTCTTTTTTCAACTTCGATGTGGAGTTGCAATAATCCTCGGATTCAGTTGCATTGCTCCCCTCTCATTAGTTGAGGAAGTATCAGCTTTGTTGGTGGGTGCTGCTATTGGTTTTTAATGAGACAGATGTGAGATTAAACAGCGTTTTTACTCCTTAGATTCTATTGTGAACTTCGCTGTGCTATCTAGATGTGGTATCTGTCAGAGAAGCTTTTTGTTCGCTTCATATTATTAATTTAGCACCTTATTCTAGAAGCGCAAGTACCTGCAACTAAACTTTACATTTTTAGAAGTAACGGCGGAAAATGATGAAGTTAAATTAAGCATTGAGCTTTCTAGCTGCTCAGGTAAAATAGTAGAGTTCGGCTGTGCTTGCGGCTGCGAGAAACGGCATAATATTTGTATGAAAACAACCAAACTCATCAAACTGTGCGCCTTGTCGCTGAGTATCTTTCTGCTGTGCAGCAGTGCAGTGACAGCCCAAACGACGGCGAACCCTCAACCTGGGCAGACTTACACTAACCAAGAGATTCTGCAACAGTTGGTGAAGGCAAAAGTCGTGTATCTGGGAGAAACCCACGATAGTGCGGAAGACCACCAAGCTCAACTGAAGATTATCCGAGAAATGCAGCGGCAAAATCGGAAAATTGCGATCGCGATGGAAATGTTTCAGCGTCCCTTTCAAAGTGCGATCGACAACTACTTAGCAGGTAAACTGACTGAACAGCAATTAGTCGAGCAAACAGAGTACGATCGCAGATGGCGCTTTCCCTGGGAATCTTACGCCCCCATTTTGCGGTTTGCCAAAGAAAATCAACTACCTGTCCTCGCCTTAAATACACCATCCGAAGTAACGAGAAAAGTTGCCACTCAAGGTTTAGAAAGCCTCACAGCGGAGGAAAAAAAGCACATTCCGCCAATATCGGAAATTCGCACCGACAACGCGGAATATCGGCAACTGCTGCTAGAAGTTTACCAGCAACACCAAAAGGCAGGACAGGGAAATAGTACGGCTTTTGAAAGATTCTTGCAAGCTCAAGTTTTGTGGGATGAAACTATGGCGGAAAAAATAGCCCAATTTGTCAAAGCAAACCCCGACTATCAAGTTGTGGTGTTGGCGGGGAAAGGACACATTATTTACGGTTACGGCATTCCCAGTCGCGTCGAAAGGCGTTTGGGTGTCGGGAATGTAAAAATGCGATCGGTTTTACTCAATTCCAATGACAATCCTGTTTTGTCGGCAGATAGACCCATTGCTGACTTTGTTTGGAATCACTCGGAATAGTACAATTATACGCGGAAGCAATAATTAGGAAAAAATCCATGACAAACAGACCAAAAATTCTCGCATTTGCCGGAAGTACCCGCGAAGGATCATATAACAAACTGCTGGTAAAAGTTGCGGCGGCTGGGGCTACTGCGGCGGGTGCAGAAGTTACTTATGTAGATTTGCGCGATTTGCCGCTGCCGCTATTTGACGAAGATTTGGAAGCAAAAGAGGGAATGCCAGAAAATGCCCGTAAATTGAAGGAATTAATGGTAGCGCATGACGGCTTTTTGATAGCTTCCCCTGAGTATAACAGTTCAATTACGCCTGTGTTGAAAAATGCGATCGATTGGGTATCGCGCCCAGCACCGGGTGAACCGGGATTGGTGGCATTTACTGGCAAAGTAGCGGTAATTATGAGTGCTTCTCCAGGCGGAATGGGCGGTTTGCGGGGATTGGTTCATTTGCGATCGATCCTGGGGAATATTAACGTATTGGTACTCCCGGATCAGAAAGCAGTTCCCCAAGCTTTTGAAGCATTTAATGCTGACGGTACGATGAAAGATCCCAAACAGCAGGACGCTGTTGAGAATCTAGGTGCTAAGTTGTCTAATGTGCTGTCGAAATTAATCGCCTGAAGCAATAAATTCATTTTGCAGTAGGGACACAGCAATGTTGTGTCCCTATCCTAGTATCTGTTATTTTGCTGGCTGCATCAAGTGCGATTCATAGAATAAAAGCCTTGAAACGGCATTGTTAAAATGCCCAAAATCCGACTAATTTCATTAACAAAAAAGTCTCGCTTGTCAATGAAAATTGTGCTGTTACTCAATTTAAGAAACTTCCAATCAGTACCCGTAGTAACAGCCCCATAAATGCTTTCAATTTGCTCTCCGCTGCGCTGATTAAATAATTGGGCGGCTACCATTTCTGCAATACACTGGCCTAAACCGGATTTAATACTTTCATTCTTAGCCTCTGTGAGAGTAATTACGGGGGCGCGAATTTCATAGGAATCCTTCGATGCAGTGAGAATATAATCGCAATACCCGTTTAAGCCCGCTTCTACATCTACATTGAATTCTGAACCAGAGAAAAAACCAACTTGAAAATTAAATTGCCGCCTGACTTCCAATAATATTGGAGCAATAATTAATTCAGCGCGAGCCTTTTCTGTATTAATTGCAGTAGCTAAAGACAGGTTTTCAGTTAAAGTAGTTTGCAAATAGGAACTTGGCTGTACCTCTGGGATATCACTAAACAAATCTAAAGGTTCTTCTACGGTTAAATTAAAAGATTCTCTAACTTTCGCTAAAGTTGTAAAGTCGCTGTATGCCACAGGTTAACCTCCTTGCTCGATTTGGGCGATCGCATTCTCAAATTGCTACAATTATAATTGATTGCCTGTTATACTCAACCCCAAATTAACATGACATTCACCGGAGATCCCGACTCAGCACCTGCTTTACCGACAGCAGCAGAAGCAGCGGTTGCCAAAACCAGCAGCCGCGCTTTAGAATCGCACTTGCAAAATCATCCGTCTGGCGAATCCCTCAAATTGATATTAAACGAAAAAGAGGGAAAGACAATTGACATACCTGCCGCAGCATTGCCACTGCTATTAGCGATTTTGCAACAGACAAGCAGCGGCAATACTGTCAAGCTGATTCCAATTACTGAGGAACTCGATATCTGGCAGGTTGAGGCCATACTCAATGTCTCCCGCGAGTATGTGTGGCAGTTACTAGATTCTGGCGAAATTCCTTACAAAATGGTAAGTACCTGTCGCCGGATACGTTATGAAGATGTAATGAAATATAAAAAGCAGGATTATGACAAAAGAAGTAAAATACTTGACGAACTTGTCGCAGAATCAGAAGCACTCGGTTTGTACGACTAACTCATGGAAATTGTAAAAGTTGTCTGCGATGCTAATGTTTTGTATTCAGCCGCACTCCGCGATTTTTTGATGGAATTAGCAGTTGGTGATGTGTTTGAGCCGAGGTGGACAGAAGAGATTCACGGCGAGTGGATGAGAAACGTGCTTCAGAACAATCCAAATCTCACATTAGAACAGCTTGCCAGAACCAAAAATCTGATGAATGCAAGCATTAAAAATTGTGTGGTGACTGGCTACGAGCCAATTATACCAGAGTTGGAACTTCCAGATCCGGGCGATCGGCACGTTCTAGCAGCAGCAATTCATTCTCGCGCGGATTTTATCGTTACTTTCAATCTCAGGGATTTTCCTACTGAGAATCTCAAACAATATAACATTGAACCGCTGCACCCAGATGACTTTATCCTGCGCTTTCTCAACTTAAAGTTTGAAGGTGTATGCAAAGCAGCCGAGAAACAAAGAATCAGGCTCAAAAATCCGCCAAAAACGCCTGACGAGTATTTGGGAACGCTGGTAGAATTGGGACTGCCGCTGTCAGCAAATCGGATGCGAGAATTGTGCTATGGAGATTAGTGCGATCGCCAACCGCAGACTTTTCCGAGTTTCTTCCCAGGTTTATTCTTGTATCTTCTCACAGGCTAACTCTTCGGCATAGCCAAGATACCACTCATCTACTTTTTCCCACACCGCAGTAAATCTATTTACCCTTGTGCCTCTACTTGAAAACGGGTATAATTTTATTTCCGAGAGATAATAGCTCGTGAAAACATTACCACAAATTGTACCGAAACCGCATCACCCGATCGACGTAAAACAAAACCACCCGATCGCAGATTGGCAGAAATAGACAAGAGTAGGCATACTTGAACCATCGGTCATCGGTCGGTATATTTCTTCCAAACAGCACGGCAGGCGTGGGAGACTCCTCCGTTACGCCTGCCATGCAGTTTTATTTGATAATTGTGTGATTTGTGCGATCGCCAATGATACCAGTTCGCAAAAAGAATGAAACTGTAGATTATATTCAAACCCTTTGGGAATTAGTAATTCCTTAATCGAAAATCTAAAATCGAAAATCTCAAATAGTATCACCCCATTTTTTTCTTCTTCCAAGCCTCCACAAACGGCAAAAACACCGACACCAATTCCTGCCGATTCATCACCAAAGTCGGATAAGAAATCCTCCCGTAATTCTTCCCCACTTCCAGCGGAAAAATAGCCTGAGATTCCAGCGGTAGCCAAACCGCACCCGCCGCCTTCACAATTACCCAACTCCCCGCAATATCCCAAATTTTCGGAGTCGCTTCCACCCCTCCCATAGCCACACCCGAAGCCACAGTCAAAAAATTGTAACTAGCCATGCCCAACATCCGAATTTTACTCGGAAGATGAGGCCCGATTCCCACACTCCGGGAACACAAATTAAAAATATGATTCCCGCTCATCTTATCAGCACTCGGAGAAATCGGCCGATTGTTCAAAAACGCACCTTGAGGCATATTTGTCAATACATTGTCGCCTGCCAAATCCCCTGCATAAAAACCGTGAAAAAACTGATTCACCGGTGGCAAATGCACGCAGCCAAAAACCGGAGTTCCCCGATACAATAAACCCAAAGAAATCCCCCAAATCGGAATTCCCCGAGCAAAATTAGTCGTAGCATCCAGAGGATCGACAACCCAACACCATTCCTTATCTGGGAAAACGTGTTCTCCTTCCTCACTCAAAATTCCGTGACTGGGAAAAGTAGATGCGATCGCACTTCTAATTTCCGCATCAGCCCAATTATCCGATTTCGTCACCAAACTCCCGTCATCCTTCTCATCCGCTTGCGCGGAACCGAAATCTTGCAACAACTGCTGTCCGACTTTCTCGACAGTAACCCGTGCAAAACTTAAAATAGAATCCCAAAAATTAGTCATTAGTTATTAGTTATTGGTTATTGGTTATTGATTATTGGAACTAACAACTGCCACAGCCCAACTGACAACTGACACCTGCTTTCCTGACAACACATCAGTCTAATTCATTTTCAAGAATAGTGGCGATCGCACTTTTAGCATTATCCTGAAACTCCCCAACATCCACCCTACCCAACAGCCAAACAGCCAGAATCATACCCACCGCAGGCACAGCAAAAACCAACCCATAAGCCAACATCGGCACCCCAAACAAACTTCTGCCCAAATCCAAAATAGCACCGCCGCTAACCGTCGCCACACCACGCGCCATCGCCTGCGACAAACCCCAAGCACCAATAAAAGTCCCCGCAGTTTCCGCAGCAGTCAAATCCAACATCAAACTCAGTGCACCCGTCGTCGTAATACCCGAAGCAAAACCAAAAAACATTAAAGCCGACTTAAACACAATTGGATTCCCAGTAAATCCAGATAAAATAATTAAGACAAAACAAGCCGCCACCGACAAACAGCCCAACCTAATCGTATTTTGCTTGCCAATGCGCGGCACAATTAAAAAACCAGTTGCGCTCAAACCGATCAGAGTACCAGTACCATAAATAGCATTCAACCGCGTAGTTTCCGAAATCGACATCTTAAAAATTTCCCCGCCGTAAGGTTCCAAAACCGCATCCTGCATAAACAAACAAATTGTCATAATCAGCAGGAAAGTAAAAAACAAACCGGTTTGGCGGCTAGCAGTCAAAATCCGCAGCGCACTTCCCAGAGTAATTTTATCTTCTCGATTCACTGCGGACGATCGCACCCCGTAGCGCGAATACTTTTTCTCAACCCCAAAAGTGGCAATCCCCACCAACAGCAAAACCAGCGCCGGCACCTTCACAAACAAACCATTAATCGAAGCCTGCAACACTTCCCGTGGCACATCACCATCAATTTGCTTCAGCAAACCGCTGCTAACAATCGCCCCGATAATAATACCAACCATCAGCATCGACCACACCACACCAATCAACTTCGATCGATCCTCCTCATCGGAAACATCCACCAACAAAGCAGCAAAAGGAGTCGAACTCGAACAAATAGCAATACCATAAAGCGCAAAAATCAAACCCAACAAACCCACCCAACCGTAAGTAGGAGTAGTCCACCCCACAGCCTCCAAACTGCCGCCCAAGCGCCACATCACCTGCACCGCCAAAAAAGCAGAAATCACAAACAAAACCCCGCCCATCCACACATAACCCGTGCGGTGATGGCCAAACAAAGGCCTAGCATCAGACATTTGCCCGAACCACACCCTAGCCGGGGCGACAAACTGGTGCATAGCCAGCGTACCAGCCACCACAGTAGCCGGAATCGCCAACTCTTTAATCATGACGCGATTGAGTACCCCCAGGGTCAAAATCGACATCATGCCCAATCCCATCTGAAACAAACCCAACCGGAACATAGTCAGCAGGGTAACTCTCTTGATAGCAGGAGTCGCGGAATCTGTTAATCTTGAATCTGGTAAACGGTCGATCGACATAACTACTCAAATAAACACATCATTTGCACTTATAGTAACTGAGATATCGCCACCAGCCGCCATTCCTCCCCCGGCTAGAAGCTCGATCGGGATTATTCGTATAAATTCATATAAAAATAAAGAGAATCAATAACTGTGGATTTACCAACCGTGACAACCATTACCCTAGGACAAAACGGCCCCGCCGTCATTCCCCTGTGCGTCGGAACTTGGGCTTGGGGCGACAAACTATTTTGGAACTACGGCAGCAACTACGGCGCCGCCGAAGTCGAAGCAGCATTCAAAACATCCCTTGACAACGGAGTCAACTTTTTTGACACAGCCGAAGTCTACGGTAACGGCTTGTCAGAAGAATTGCTGGGGCAGTTTATCAAAAAAACCAGCCAACCCGTGCAAATAGCCACCAAATTCGGCCCCGTACCTTGGCGGATTACAGGAAAATCAGTTTCCGACGCTTTGAGTGCCAGCTTAAAACGCTTGCAAGTAGAACAAATAGCCCTCTACCAAGTGCACTGGCCATTCACTTTTTTACTCAGTCAAGAAACCCTAATGAACGCCTTAGCTGATGAAGTAAAACAAGGCAGAATTCAAGCAGTAGGAGTCAGCAACTATTCAGTAGAACAGATGCGCCAAGCCCATAAAATCCTAGCAGCCAGAGGCGTTCCCCTAGCAACAAATCAAGTCCGTTACTCCTTGCTGTCGCGGCAAGTAGAAAAACAAGGAATTGTGAGTGCTGCCCGCGAATTGGGAGTTACAATTTTAGCATACAGCCCATTAGCCCAAGGATTGCTCACCGGCAAATACACAGCCCAAGAACCACCTACAGGAGCCCGCAAAATGGACTCCCGCTTCAGCAAAAGCGGCATCGAAAAAATTGAATTAGTCATGTCTACCCTGCGGAAAATGGGCCGAAAGCGCGATCGAACGCCCGCCCAAGTTGCCCTAAACTGGTTGATATGCCAAAACGGAGTCATCCCCATTCCCGGCGCCAAAACCGCCAAACAAGCCCAAGAAAATGCAGGCGCTTTAGGCTGGAATTTGAGCCAAGATGAAGTCAATCAATTAGAACTAATGACTCGTCCTTGGCGAGAATAAATTTGTTAATTGTTGACTGTTGACTGTTGACTGTAGGTTGTTTTTACTTCTGTCTACCCAACCTACAGTTCACTTCCTTCTCCCCTCTTCCTTCTCCCTCCTTCCTTCTTCCCTCTCCCCTCTTCCCTCCTTCCTTCTTCCTGACATCCGTTACATCCGTTACATCCGTTACAGAATCCGTTGCCGAACTTTGTCTTACTATGAAAATCTTAACTGACTGGGGCTTCACGCGCGAAGGCTGGCGCAATAACAGCCGCGGCGAATATTTAGTTTTGCTTCAAGGAGGATTGCTCACAGCATTTACAATCTTGCCAGTTTATCAACCGCCGGGATTAAAAATTCAATCAACCCACTTACTTTATATTATCTGGTTTATGGCCAGTATTCTAGGCTTAAGCGGATTAATTTTCATCATCAAAGGATTGATAGACTTAGGAAAAAACCTCACACCTTTACCATATCCCAGAGAAGACGGAGAATTAGTCCAAACAGGCATTTACGGAATAGTGCGGCATCCATTATACAGCGGCTTAATTTTAGCAGCCCTCGGCTGGACACTTTTTCAAATGAGCATATCCCACTTAATAGCCAGCGCACTATTAATAATACTTTTCGAGATCAAAGCCAACCGAGAAGAAACCTGGTTAACCAAAAAATATCCAGACTATTCAGAGTACCGCCAGCGAGTAAAAAAACTAATTCCCGGAATTTATTAACAGTTCGATCTAAAAACCTCCCTGTCAACAGTCAACTGTCAACAGTCAACTATCTAAAGACCATTACCAATCAGAATAAACGGTGCCCAGTAGTATGGATGATGCAAACGACTGGCCACTGACGGTTTCAAACCGCTGCGAGTTTGAGCTAAAATTGATAAATTAGCCGATCGACCGAACACCGAATCATCACCTGTAATTAAGGCAATTTGCGCTTTTTGCAAAGCTTCTGCCTTTTTATTTCCCGACAGCAACGCCGTATAAAAAGCTGTCATCAACGCTTGAGTGCCGCCATCATCTACTTTCCATAAAGATGCGATCGCAGCTTTTGCTCCTGTTTCCTGTATCTGGTAGCCAAAACCTAAAATTTCTTCTCCATTACCGAGTTTACCACCTTTCCCCGTCTCGCAAGCACTCAATACTACCAAGTCTACATTTAGTAGGTTTAAAGTTTGAATATCGGGCAGGGTAATTAGACCCCCATCACCTAGCAAAATAAACGAATCTTCTGGTTGTCCGGTAACAAACATAGCATGAGTTGCCAAATGAATAATGTTATAATCTGGCAAACGCGGAATCATTGTGGCACGATTGAATTCCCGATCTATTAATTTTGTAGTTCCCGGCACCATCGCAGCTAAATTTTCCACTTCCAGCCCCGCAAATTGCAAGCCAGAAAAAGCAAATGGAGTAGATCCACGTTCAAAAGTAGAACGACGCGCACCAAAAGCAGCCGCCAAAACGCGAGGTTGATAAGTCGTTTCTCCATTGAATTTTGTGAGGCTCGTAGCAGTAATATTATTAATGGCAAACCGCTGCCCCAACCATTGTTTACCATCATATAAAGCTGCTAGAGGAATGTAGCGCAACTGTCCATCAGGAGCATAAATAATGCTTTTAGCTTGTGCTTCAGTCAGATCGTGTTCGACGGGTTTGATTAACCAATTATAAAGTTTATTGGCTGGGATTGTGGCATCGGAGTTGGGATCTTCCAAAGCCCTGCGAAATTCCACAATTGCTTGATTCAGTTCTTGTTTTTTAACTGCTACAGTACGGTGGAATGGGGGAGCATCTGCAGTTGTTATTACCAATTCTAAACGGTCTTCTAAAATTAAAGGCTGAATCAATACGGCTTTTTTTTCTAACCGCTGCAATAGGTCTCCCCGTATGGTATTGAGTTGAGCTAGATTCACAGTTTGTACTCTAGCATTAGGGCTGAGTTGTCGGACAATAGCAACAATTTCAGGAGAGTTAATAAATTCATTGAATGTGCCGCGCATTTCCTGCTGCATTTGCCTGAAATTGGCAATTTCTTGTTGCTGCAGGGGCGTGCGGTTAGCTACGGGAATTTTTTCTAATTCAGCAAGCTTTCTGCCTAGTTGAATCTCTCGATTTAAAATTTCATTGTGCCTGTTGCGAATTTGCTGTTCTTGAGGAGTTAAGGGAATACCTTGTGCTGTTTGTTCGTTTCCCCGAACGGAATGCAGGTAATCTTCTATTTCTTGAATTTTGAGTAAATCGAGGACTTGTTGTGCTTCTAAAACTCGGTCTTGTTGCAGTAATAGATCGGCGAGGCGGCGGTAGGTATCGGCGACAGTTGTTGTATAAGAGCGCTGTTTTTCGGCGGGTAGGGAGCGTAATTGGCTGCGAATTGATTCGGTAACGTTGACAGATTCTTTATAGAAAATTATGGCTAATTCTGGTTGATTTTGTTTGGAAATTACGTCAGCAATGTTACTGAGAGTAATTCTTTCTCCAGGGCGATCGCCTACTTCTTTACGGATTGCTAAAGATTCCTGATATAATTGCAAAGCCTGGGAATATTGACCAATTCTTTGATGAACTGTACCTAAACTGTCCAGGGTATCACCTAGATCCTTACGATTGCCAAGATTTTGGAAAATTGACAATGCTTGTTTGAGGACATCTATGGCTTGAGAATACTGACCTAACTGCTGGTAAACTACGCCTAAATTGTTAAGAGTATTTCCAACTCCTGTAATATCGTCAATCTCTTTACTAATAATTAAAGCTTGCTGATAAAAGTTTAATGCTTGGGCATACTGAGCCATTTTCTCATAAACAAAACCAATGTTATGAAGAGTTGTTCCCATGCCTCGTTTATTATTTGTTGCTTGATAAGTAGCTAAAGCTTGTTGATATAAGTTTAGTGCTTCCGAGTATTGACCCAGTTCGCTATAGGTTGAACCAGTTAGATCGAGAATATCAGCTTTATGAGTAGGATTATTTAAAATTTCAAATATCACTAACGCTTGCTGATAAAACTCTAGAGCACGAACATACTCTCCCAAATTTCCGTAAATTATTCCAAGATTGGCTAAGGCACGTCCTTCACCAGCTCGATCTCTCTCTTCTCTACTAATAGTAAGAGCTTTTTGATAGAACTCTAAAGCACGATAATAATCCCCCATTTCTTGATAAACAGCACCAAGATGAGTGAGAGTTTTACCAACTCCTGCTCGATCGTTAAACTCTTGACGAATAGCGAGAGCTTGCTGCAATACTTCTAACGCTGGTTGGTATTCGCCTAATAATCGATATACGTCTCCAAGCTTGTGGAGAGTAGCTGCTTCCCCAGTACGATCGCCTAAATTTCGACGCACTTCTAATGCTTTTTGGTAAAACTCTACTGCTTGATGATATTGACTGAGACGGTCGTAAACAACGCCTATTTCGTGAAGAACTTCCCCCTCACCTGGGCGATAGCCGATTTTTCTCCTAATCTCCAAAACTTGTTGGTAGGTTTCCAGTGCTTTTTGTAGCTCGCCGCTATTTAATTGCTCGTTCCCCTGTTGAAAAAGTCTATCTGCGTCAGTTTTAGTATTTTGGGCATTTTGTGCTTGTTCTGGCACTTCCAGCGCTAAAGCATTCGATTTTTGTAACAGGGGGGAGCCGAGCAAAAGCAGGTAGCAAAAAATAAAAGTTGATATCAAAGATAATTCCCTCACTTTTAGCTAACCCCAAACAAGTTTACCTCAATAGGCCATTGGTCTTAAGAACAAGAAATTCCTAACCTGTACGATCGGCTATATTACCTGGAGTGGGTGGTCTGACACTAAGTAGGTAGGCGCTGTAAAACACAATTATGTAAACGACTGTAAAGTATCCAAATGCCCTAAGCCTGGCTAAGTTAGCCCTGTTTACATACAGTTACATAGCTGTGTTTAATCCCGCTTACCTACTTAGGAGGATTTTTTTTTCTTGTTTATTTCTTCTTTAGGAGGAACTGTAGAATCCTCTCTGAGCGGTTTTTTCTTCGTAGTGCTATGTGCAGGAGGCTCTGTGATCGATGGTTTTTTCGTAGTGCTATCTGCCTTTTTTTCTGGCTCAGAAACACGAACACTTAAAATAGTTTCTCCAGCACCAAGCCTCAACCCGTTTGTTACAGAAACTAATTCCTCAGCTACCTGACTGGCAGATTTTTCATTATTACTCATTTTCGTTATTGCCTCTCACTTCACTATTTTCAATAGTCACTCTCAAAAACTTTTTTCCGGAAAAAATCAAAATTTTCTCTAAATTAACTCCCCAATCCTCCGGCAAAGCGTTGCGGTTTTGCCAAACTTGCCTTGAGTTTGGCAATCTGTGTTTCAATTTCCTTGACTCTTTGCGTATTTCCTAAAACTTTGTGACTATTGAGTGCTTGCGTCAACCAGCGAAGTGCTTCTTGCTTTTCGCCGATCGCCCCGTACAACTCCCCCAAAGCCTCCTCTAACTGTGCTTGCTCCCCGATGTCTTTGGCTGCACTAGCTAATTCCTGTGCTTTTAGATAATTGCTCTCCGCCAGCAATGTCACCCCTTCTTGCCAGAATAAATCACCTAGCTTGCGATAGGCAATAGCTTCTTGAAAACCCGTTGCTACCAATGCTTCCAATGTCTCGATCGCCTCAGATTTCAAATCCGAACCGATGTAAAAATAAGCACGTTGCAAAGCTTGGGTTTTCTCGGCAATTTTTTGACTGTTAATTTGCTCGATCGCCCCTTTCACCAGTTGCTTTTGGGTCGTTGGTAGCATTCGGAAGCTTCGATCGGGCAGTTTTTCCTCGTCAGATGTCCTGCCGTTCTCAGCTTTTACCACAAGTAAATACACAAATCCCGGTTCCAGTTGTGGTGTTCCCGGATACACTACCTCATTTCCATTAACATTTGTTTCCCAAATTGTGCGATCGCCCTTCACTAAACTCACAGTATAATTATTAACACCGGGAACTTTATTCCAACGCAACTTCGGGCGATCGTTCAGCAATAAAGTGCGTCGGGGACTGATAATATAAGGAATTAAGACATCAAGAGGCCCGCGAGGATCGGCAGTATAATCCTCACAGTCGATCGCTAGCATTTCCGATCGCTCGATACCTGAAACTTGAGGATGCAATCCATTAATTATCGGATCAACTCTTGACGCTGTGACGATCGGGATTAAAGGCGTCAGCCCAAAAATAGCAAAGTAAGTAAATGTTTTGCCTTTGAGATTGATTGGTGTCAGCTTGGATGGATGATTATTTTTCATGACCTAAATTATTTTTCATTGTTCGCGATAGCGAAGCGATCGCATAAACTTTGGAAATCTTCATTAGTCCTCTGAAGCGAGGACTTGTGCTTTGAGGCAGGGGTTTAAACCCCTGCCGGACTATCGGGGATACGCTATAACTTTAAATTTTGAAAATTTTTGCTGAATTCTTGCAGCACCCATCTCTGTTCTTCAGGCAATTCAGACGACAAATTATTATAGCATTTTTTCCAATTAAATCTAGATTTTTGTTGATTTCCTTGACGTTCTAAAAGAACCGCTTGCAAACAGTAAGCAACAGAACGATCGCTAGAAATATTAATCGCTTTCGTCAGGTTATTGTTAGCCTCTTCATATCGCCCTAACTCCAACTGCGCCCAACCTAAATTTTTGTGTATAGTGTACGTTGTCTTAATATCTGTGGCAAGTGGTAAAGCTTTTTCTAACAGCGGTAGAGCTTTCGCATATTGTTTATCTAAAATTTCCAGTCGCGCCAAATTATTTAAAGCTTTATTAACACCTGCATTGATAGCAATTTGATATGCAGCGCGAGCCTTGTCATACTCTTGTTTGTCTTCATAAATTACGCCTAAGTTATAGTTAACTCTTCCATCATTTTCTTGAAATAATAGAGCTATTTTATAATATAATTCCGCATTGTCTAAACGTTGATTTTTGTAATTGCTCAAACCTTCTTTGTTAAGATAAAATACTATCTGGGGTGAGAAAGTCCACAAACCGCCTAGCAAAAAAAAGCTAGCTAGAGCTAGTTTGCCTACCCAGTTAAAACGAATCCTATCAAAAATAGGATTCGTTTTACTGGGTTCGATGGATTGTTTAATTTCTGGCAATGGTTGCGCCACGCTTTCCAAGGGCGATCGCGCGTCTCCTCGTGCCAAAATCTGCAAGATTTCCTGGCAGTTTTGTGGTCGCTTGCCAAAAAAAGGAGCCATCATGCGGTCAATTAAATCTGCCAAATGTGGTAAAACTTGCGTTGCTTTATCTCGCCATATCAATTCACCATTGTCAGGATTTTTATGTAAATCGATCGGCACTTTTCCTGTCAGTAAATAAACAAAACTACGCCCCAAAGCAAAGAAATCCGATTGCGGTACTGCATGACCCTCTGCTTGTTCGCTTGGCGTATAGCCAGCAGAAATAATCGCAGTTGCCGTATAATTTTCTTTTTGTTGCCGCAAGTAAGTTTCTGTTACTTCTCGCACCGCACCAAAATCAACTAATACCAATTTCCCATCCGGCTTTAACATGATATTGGACGGTTTAATATCTCGGTGAAAATACTGCTGCTGGTGCAGTAAATTGAGAATTTGTGTGAGTTGTGTCAACCAGTCGATCGCAGTTTCTGTATTTATTGGTTGATTCGCTCTTGCTAACATCCACTCTTGTAAATTTTGCCCCGGTATTTTCTCCATTACCAAACATGGTAACGGTTTGCTACTACCTTCAGGCCAATTAAAATATCCGTCTTTTTCTACACGAGGAATGCCGGGGTGTCTTTGGCTCATTAAGAACTTTGCTTCTCGCTGAAATAAAATGGTGGCTTTTTGCTTAATATCTGGGTTATTAAAGTTATCTAAATTCAAAACTTTTAATACTTTGATAATGCCACCATCGTCTACTTCAAAAATATCGCCAAAGCCACCGCCACCAATGCGATCGATAACTTGGTAGCGACCTTGCAGTAAAAACCCTGGATGAATTAAGTTACCTGGAATCATAGAACCTCTTGAGAAATCTCGTTTTTACCTGATTCTAGATCCCCCTAAATCCCCCTTAAGAAGGGGGACTTTGAGAAGACTTCCCCCTAAAAAAGGGGGACTTTGAGTACATCCGGTCCCCCCCTTCTTAAGGGGGGTTAGGGGGGATCTAAGTCTAATACTCAAACAGCATTCTTTAACCCTAGATTTTTTTCCCAAATGATTTAGGCTCGCTATATTTCAGTTTGTCCTAGCAGTTTGAGAAGATTTTTCTCTGCATATTGAAGCTTTGGGGAAGGACACTCGCGCACTTTTGACAAAAGTTCTTTTAGCTGCATTTGATAATTATTTATTCGAGTTAAATCTAAGCGTTCTCGAACTTTGGTTAAGATCGGGTGTAGCTGAGTAATTTTAGTGTCCTTGAGTTCGGGCGATCGCTCGAAAGCATGACTTCCGATTAAACCTAGCTTGTCGGTGGATTGCGCTTCCATTGCTTCGAGAATATTTTGGCATATTTGTTCGATCGAATTATGGGTGAGATATTTCATCATCACGGGTTCGAGAGTGAATTTTGCTTCAGCACTAGAGGGAGAAAGCTCTTTTTCGATTAACGAACGCCTTACCAAGGATTCTAATACTGTTAGTAATTCTGAACTAGAAACGCCTGCTGATAATTTTGCTTTCAGTTGGTTCCAGGAAATCGGCTGCTGTTCGATCGCCAGCCAGTACATGACAGCTTTTCCTAAATCCGATAACCGCTGAAAATGTTCGTTAAGTAGATTGGCAAAAATATCGCCAATAACTAAGGAGCTTTGACCCATAAATTGACTAATATTGCCATTAAACAACTCTTGAATTGTGGTAGCAGTAATTTTCAGTGCAGCCGGATGACCTCGGTATACTTGTATTAGTTCGTCTAAGCCGTTTTCTGAGTCAGAAAAACCAATGGATGCCAACAGCATTTTTGCATCTGTTTGTTTTAAGCCTTTAACTTGTAATGTACGCACAGGTAAGGTTTCGCCTGCTAAAGATGCAACCTCTACAGGCTTTTCTCGCGATAAAAGTAGCAAGCAGCTTTGATGCCTTTCTTCTGAGATTCGTCGCAGTAGTTGACCGTACCCTTCATAACCATCTCCGTAATACCCAGCGATATCTCCACTTTGCAAAATCATTTCCCAATCATCTAGGATCAGCAAACAACGGCGATCGCGCAAACTTTTGATTAGGGAAGAAATTTGCTCGCCTATAGTAGTTGGCAGTTGCGTTTCTGGGGAACTGCTGGCAAATGAGTTCAACTCAGTCAAGATTGTCAGCAAGGGAGGTGCATGACGGAGACTGCGCCAAATTAGATATTCAAATTCACCCTGAACTTGTTCTCCCAGTTTAGCAGTCAAAGCCGTTTTACCAATACCTCCCATACCCAACAGCGCCACCAAGCGACAGCGATCGCGGAGTACCCATTGACTGAGGGTATTTAATTCTGCGGCGCGGCCGAAAAAATTTGAGACTTCCGGCGCTTCACCCCAATCTTGGCGTAAGGGAGTGCTTGTAACTCCTGAAACATCGCCAAAATCCTCGATGTTGACCAATTGTTCCGCTATTTCTGGTGCAATTGGCTGTGCGGCTGTCTCTGACTGCAAGAGCGATCGCCTTTCCAATGCCGCTTGAAAGTTTTTTTTACTGACCCTTTCCCCTAAAGCTTCAGAAAGCAGCTTCCATAACTTGGGGCCCACATCTTGCATCAGGTATTCGGCAGCATATCCGTAAGTCTCTGCAATCTTATGATACTCATGACCGTGCCAAGATCCTGTCAGAATTATTACTTCTATATCTTTTAAGTGTCTGTTTGTTTTGGCAAATACGGCGGTATCTGCGAGTTTCAGCCCTTCTTCAAAATTCATCAGGTTAAAATTTTTTCATTGGATCTTGAGTATAACCTGAAGTTTACTGAGGTTTACTTAGTTAGACTGAGGTTGCCTCAGTCTTTTTATTTTTGTATTTAACTTTAACAACTTAGGTTATCTATATAGACCGTACAATAACAACTCGCTACTGTATACATATCAGCTCAAACAAACGAGCTGAAGCCAAATCAATTATTTACAACACTTACCTTGAGGTAAATTATGGCTGTCAATCATAACGTTCCGTATTTCAGTCAAGAAGATAACGAGATTCAGCCCTGGCGCACTTGCGGTGCTACAAGTTCCGCAATGTGTCTGAAATACTTTCAAGTTGCAGATTTAGGTTCCTTTCCACAGTACGAAGATGATGTTAAAAAACGTTTCGATCGGCTGGGAATAGATCACGGTTCTCCCGATGGCATCAAAAGATTGTTAGAGGGTTTAGGGTTGAGAGATAAGTTGACATTAAAGGGAAGTCTTTCAGACATCACTCGGTCTCTCGATTCTGGCGAGATCTGTATATTGCACGGTTTTTGGACGAATTCAGGTCACATTCTAGTTATTCGCGGCTATAACAACAACGGTGACTTTTTTGTGAATGACCCAGCCGGAGAATGGTTCCACTCAGGCTATCGGAAAAATTCCTCATTTTCACCAGATAACAAAGGCGAAAACAAGTTATACAGCGGTAAATTGATATCCTCCGCGGGCAATGCCTCTAGTTTGCGTGAAGCTTTATCTTTTTATGACAATTGGGACAGTAGCACGATCGAATCTACTGCAACAATGTGGCTGCATCGAGTTTCTAAATAGCCGAAAAACTTACTGCGTTTGCAATTAAAATTGCGTCCGGTAAAGCCCCTGAATAAAAAAAGTTTGTAGTGAGGACTTTAGTCCGCATTTTTCCCAAACCTGCAACAAAAGACTGAAGTGCTTACTACAAACATCATTACTACTTGGAGAACTGAATATGACCATTAAAAAAGTCGAGTTACAAATCAATGACGGGATTATTGATAGCCCTCACCTGATTGACGAGGTAGAAATCCTGCAAAGGCGCTTGAAAGATTGGGGATTATTACCCAAAGATGCCAAAATTGACGGACTTTTTGGGTCTGTCACAAAAGCAGCAGTCGAACAATTTCAACGGATGCGCCCTGCTAATAAAAGCCAATTTGTCCCCGGCGGACTACAAGTTACTGGAAAAGTTGATCGCAATACCTGGGCTGAGTTGCTGAAAGTGAAGCCAGAAGAAATAATCATAGTTAGTCGCACACCCAAGACTTCGGATATGCCCGATGGATTCCCTAGCATCGATCGTATTTTAGATGTTGCTCAATGCCCATCCGAAATTCGCCCCTTTGCTCAGAAAAATTTGCCTCTTATTCTCAATCAATGTCTCAACGATGGAGTTGTCGATCTAGGGCAAATTGCCTATGTTTTTGCAACGGCCCAACATGAATCCCTTTTGGGACGGTTCATGATGGAATTAGCTGATGGGTCGGATTATGAAGGTCGCGAAGATTTAGGAAATACTGAACCCGGTGATGGCCCTCGCTTTAAAGGCAGAGGTTTTGTCCAAATTACAGGGCGTCGCAACTATCAAATCTGGAGCGAAAAACTCGGAATTAATTTGATAGATAATCCAGAAAAAGCCGCTCTCCCTGAAATTGCTGCCATGATTCTAGTTCGGGGAATGCGCGATGGTAGCTTTACGGGTGTAGGTTTGAGTGGTTCCATTGTGGGCGATCAACGCGATTTCTCTAAGGCCAGAAAAATAGTGAATGGACGGGACAGGGCCGATCTCATCGCGCAGATTGCTGAGCATTACTTCAAAGCCATAGCCTAAACAGAAGTTGCCCCCTCCGTGGGGGAAATTCCACCTACAAATTAAACAATTCGGAGTCATTTTTTATGTCATTTACAGCAAAAGTTGTAACAGCAGCAGCGTGGGGAGCCAGACCGCCAAAATCTGGAACATTTCCTTTTCAAATGACTATTCCCCGCTATGTAATTGTCCATCATACAAACAACCAAAATCCTCCCAACGATGCCTCAAGAGGCACGCTTGAAGGAGCGATTAAGTTAGCGCGAAACATTCAAAACTTTCACATGGATGATAATGATTGGTCGGACTCAGGACACAACTTCTTAAATACAACCGGAGGGTTGATTTTAGAAGGTCGGCACGGTTCCCTAGATGCTGTGAAAAAAGGGTTTTGCATTCAGTCAGCCCATGCAGGGCAAGATCCAGGAAAATTAGCCAACGGCAATCAATCTCCTGGTATTGAAAATGAAGGGAATTTCATGACTTTCCAAATGAGTGAAAAGCAATGGGAGAGCCTTGTAGAACTTTGTGTGTCATTATGCGATTCTTGCAATATTAGTCCGCTCAATATCAAGGGACACAGAGATTTCAGCAATACTGATTGTCCGGGTGATTTGCTGTACAGTCAACTTCCCCGTTTGAGAAAACAAGTTGCTGATAAGCTAGGTATGCAATTCACTCCCGAACAGCTAGAAAATGATTCGCAAGTTGTGGATCTAAAGTTTGGTTCAACAGGTTCAGCCGTTATAAAACTCCAACAGCGATTGCGCGATCGGGGATTTAATCCAGGAGCAGTTGATGGTGTATTTGGTGAAAATACACAAACGGCTGTAAAAGCTTTCCAGCGTTCTGTTGGACTTGAAGATGATGGAATAGTTGGTAGCCACACTCGAACTAAGTTAGGACTTAGTTAAGCTTTAATCATTTAGGAGGTTAATCAAATGACACATTCTTCTATAGTTGAGACTCAACCAAATTCTTCAGAACATGGAAAAGAGCTTGCCGAATTATTCCAGGAAGATAATGGGAAATACTCGACAATGCGAGCCATGAGTTTTATTGCGCTGATTGCAGCGATTGTGTTTGGTGCAATAACAATAACTAGCAAAGATTCTGAGGGGAAATACATTACAACTGCTTTTTTAGTTGCTGCTTTCGCGCCAAAAGCTGTTCAAAGATTTGCAGAACGTGTGTAAGTAAAGTTGGTATGACTTACGCACAGGGGCTTAGAAACCGGGTTTTTTTACGAAAATACACAGGTGGTGACCTGCAGATTCGGTAAAAAACCCGGTTTCTGGAGTCGGAGTGCGTCCAAGACTGGCTGAGTTAGATAGATGATTAAAGCAGCCGACGCGCTTGTAAAATCTGCTCTATTAGAATAGCGATCGCACCTCACCCCTTCATCTCCTCACCAAATAACCAGAAATGAAGGTTGCAGGTGCGATCGCCCTCTGCTCTGATTAATGACAACTGACAACTGACAACTATCAACTGTCAACTGTCAACTGACTTTCATTCCTGCCGCGTACCATCAGGCATCACCGCCCCCTTTAAATTCGCCCCTGCCAAATTAGTATCCAACAGCAAAGCATTTCTCAGATTAGCACCCTTCAAATTAGCACTTTCCAGATTAGCCATCCACAGATTAGCCCCCTCCAAATTCGCCCCTTCCAAATCAGCGTTAACGAGAAAAATACCTTTCATAAAAGCACATCTTAAGTTAGCACTTATCAAATTACTCCCTCCCAAATAAGCATCCTCTAAAAACGCCTTTTCTAGATTGCTTACCTCCAAAATTGCCCCAGCCAAATTGCTGCTTATCAGGTAAACCCCAGCCAAATTGGCCTGTTTCAAGTTAGCATTTACCAAAGGCGCGCTCCACAAATTGGCATCTTTCAGGTTGACTTTTTCTAAATTGACGCCTTCCAGAAAAACTTCGCTCAAATTCCCCCCGGAAAGATTGCAACCTTGACATTCCCTCGCTGTCAGCAATTGCCGGACTTGATGCTTGACTGACGAACGGTTCGCTGCGAAAATTATTAAACCTGTAGTTGCTAAGGCAATAATACTAAAAGTTGCCAGCCCGATCGCACTTACAATCTTACTTTGCCCCGCGCCTCTAAACATCCGCTTGCAGCCCCTAAAAATATTTCGATAATTGTTCGTATTTATAACCTAGTTCCTTCCTTCCCGTGCCCCTATGAAAAAACAGTTAAAATTTAAATTACTCGCGATCGCCCTTATTGTAAGCTTAGCAACAATCGGTGTCGGATGCGATCGCCTTTTCAAAAAACCCTTTCAACTTCCCGCCTCAGCCAAACAAGAACCCTGGCCAATTCAAACAGGCCTCCGAACCGCCATCCTCCGATCAAACATACCAACAGTCAACCGCGTAGTTTTAGTACCCGACGAAGCCACATTTTTAGCAGCCATCCAAAAATGGAATCTCAAAGGAAACTGGCCGATTCTCATCGAAGATAAAAAATATGCGCCCATGTTTTTGCAGCGCTTTCAACCCGAAGAAATAGTCCGTTTGCCAAGCATCAAACAGCAATTGCCCACCAATCAAAAACTCCAGCAATTAATGCTGAACGCCACAGCAGCAGCCTGGAATGCCACGGATACTCAAACCTTAAAAGCAAAATGGACGCAACTCGGCTGGGAACCCCCAGGAGTAGTAATCACATCAGAAAACGACCCCGCACGCTCAGCAGCAGTTGCCTTAGCAGCCGCTCACGGCCAACCTTTAGTATTTCTAGAAGGCAACTTCGGAAAACCCAATGATACCCTCAATAACACACAGTGGAAAAATCTGCAACTAGCCGTTACAAAAGCTGTCGAATCAACCGGATTTTTTTATTCTCAACTCGCAGACCCGATCGACACAATAACCATTGTACGCCAACAAGCAGTCAAATATCAATCTCCTGAAAAACCAGACGAACAACTAGCCGTTACCGATGGTTTGGGAAGGCACCCCAACGACGAACGCTGGGCTGCTGTCGGCTGGATTTACGGTTCCGAGGTACGATCGATCTATCAAGCCATGTGTGCCATATTTCTAGACAGCCAAACAGCCATGCTTTATGACAGTTACCCCAAGGAAGGAAATTGGGCAAAATATGAAATGGAGGAAGCAGCTAGCGAACTAAAAACCATAGGTTTAAATGTCGAATTAGTGCAGAAACCCGAATCGAGCCTAGAAAAGTGGCGGAGTTTAGCCTCAAAACCGTGGACATTTGACTTAATATTAATTAATTCCAAAGGCTATCCAAAATCATTCCAAGTGGGCAACGGCGACGCTTTAGTTGAAGACATACCAAAACTACAATTTCCCGCAGCAATCCACATGATCCACAGTTGGTCAGCAGCAGCGCCAGATGACACAAACACCGTTGCCGGAAGGTGGCTAGAGAATGGTGCTTACGCATATATTGGCAGCGTCAACGAACCTTTTTTATCGGCATTTATTCCACCTAAAATAATCGTCGATCGCCTAAAGCGAGGAGCACCCTTTTTAATCGCAGCACGTCAGCTCGAATCCCCACCCTGGAAAGTCGCCACCATCGGCGATCCGCTAATGTCGATCGCCAAACCCAGACCAAGAATCCCGCCCAATCAACAACCGATATGATAGTATGCGCGAGCGAGGATTTTAAAATTAGAGATTTGAGATTTGTGGTTTGAGATTTGTGGTTATCAGGGAAAATCTCCCATCGACAATTCTTTAATTTGAAAGTTGTTTTTTACTGAGTTATATGATATTGCTAGTTCACTGATGCGATCGGCATAGCCACCCACAAGGTAAATATAGTTGATTACCATTATAGCCAGAGTATATCTAAGTTTGAATGTAACTGAGCATACAATCACGCCAAATCCGTCGCTCCTCATAATCAGTCATTCCACCTCAGCGGCTAGCCCCAAAAATTTACCCGAAAATACGCCTTAATTAAGTTGTCAATTCCCCTAAAATCACTCAAAATGAAAATAAGAAATAAATTGTAATAATTATATAACTTCTCACCGAAGAATTAACCGCTAAATGAGAGCCATCCCTCCTGTGGATCTGCAGCCACCCGGGCCAACCGCAGCAACTCCCCAAGCCTCCCGACTGAGCCCGTTATTCAACCGCCTGCACCCCAGCCCAGAAACCCTCCTGCTCATCCTCTCCCTAGTCATAGGGGGAGTTACGGGCGCAGGCGTCGTCACCTTTCACTACCTCATCCACTTCATCCACAGCCTGATGCTGGAAGACTTCATGGGGGCGATCGCCTCGAAAGGCTCTTGGACGCTAGCCTGCATTCCCACCCTCGGCGGAGTCATCATCGGGCTGATGCGGTGGCGATTTCGGGACTTTGGCCCGAATATGTCTTCCTTAATTGCAGCCACCCGCGGCCTGCAAGAACTCTCCCCCCTCAAACCCATCACCAAAATGGTGGCAGCCTCAGTTTCCCTCGGCACCGGCGCCTCCCTCGGCCCGGAAGCCCCCAGCGTCGAAATCGGCGCTAATTTTGGAATGCTGCTGGCTCAAGTTTTGCAGCTCTCCCCAGAACGGCAGCGCTTGCTCCTGGGCGCCGGAGCAGCAGCAGGTTTATCCGCCGGATTTAACTCTCCCATCGCCGGAGTCTTCTTTGCCTTAGAAGTCGTGCTCGGCAGCACCTTCGCCACTTCCTCAGTCAGCGTAGTCTTGCTCTCCGCCGTAGTTTCGGCGCTCATCGCTCAAATCTGCTTGGGAGCTCAGCCGGCCTTTTCTTTGCCAGTTTACGATGTCCGCAGCCCCCTGGAACTGCCTCTGTATATGGGATTGGGACTTTTAGCGAGCGGAGTGTCTCTAGCCTACACAGAAGCAATTCAATTAGCCGAGGGCTGTTTTCAAGGAAAAGTCCGAGGATTTGCTTGGCTCGGACGACTGCCCCGGCCGCTTCACCCGATCGTCGGCGGGGCCGCAGTCGGCTTAGTCGCCCTGCAATTGCCTCAAATTTTGGGTGTTGGCTACGAAACAGTCCAAGCCATGCTCCAAGATGTTAAATTTTCCTTGCCTTTGCTGTTGCTGCTGCTGTTTGTCAAACTGGCGATGACCGCAATCAGCCTCGGCAGTGGTTTAGTGGGCGGTATATTCGCTCCGGCGATGTTTTTGGGAGCTTCCCTGGGTTCGGCTTACGGCCTCTTTTTGGAAATGCTGCCGGCAATGAGCGATCGAGTCGCTGGCCCTGCCGCCTACGCAATGGTGGGAATGGCCGCCGTCCTCGCCGGCAGCGCCAGAGCACCGCTGACAGCCATCCTATTGATGTTTGAATTAACCCGCGATTACCGGATTGTCTTGCCTTTGATGGCAGCAGTCGGATTGAGCGTTTGGCTGGTGGAGTGTGTCAACCGCCGATCGACAGCCCACAGCCTCAACCTTCAGCAAATGGGCGTAGACGTGGCTGTCAATACACCGATCAAAGCCAGAGAACAGTTGCAGGATTGGGAAGATGTTCTGGGCGATCGCATCGTCACAGAACTGATTTCTTGCCAACTCCCCACCGACGGCGAACACAGTATCGAGGAGCCAGTGCTGGCGATCGCCAATGCACATTTGCCGGAAAATGTCAAACCATTACCTGAAACAAAATCAGCAGTTTGACGGATCTCAAATCCGGTTATTTCGTCACCAAACCGATCGCCTTAAAGCTAAATCTGACAACCATGATATTTATCAACCCGAAAACCGATTACGCCTTCAAAAAAATCTTCGGTTCCTCAGAAAGCAAAGAGATTCTAATTAGCTTTCTCAACGCCTTAATTTATGAAGGAAATCCCACCATCCAAGACTTAGAAATTATCAACCAGAATCTGCCGATCCAAGTAGAAAATTTAAAAGATACTTACCTTGATGTCACAGCCAAACTAGACGATGGCACCTTAGTCATTATTAAAAATCTAGTTCTCAACGTTCAATATTCTGGCAATCGGGTGTTGTACAATGCAGCCACAACCTACGCATTTCAATTGCAAAGAGGAGAAGGCTATCGAATGCTCAAGCCATTAATAGCTTTAACCATTACAGATTTTGAAATGTTTCGCAACAGCCCTAACTTAATTTCGAGATTTGTGTATAAAGAAGTTAAAAGCAATTTAAACTATCCCGAAGATGCCATGAATTTAGTGTTTATAGAATTACCTAAATCCCATAAAGAAGCAAGTCAACTAGAAACTTTGACAGATAAATGGATATATTTCATGAAATATGCCAGAATTCTCTCAGAAGTTCCCGAAACAATCGATAGCGTACCGGAAATCCACAAAGCATTCGATCTTGCCAATCAAGCCCGGTTAAGTCGGGAAGAAGTAGAAGTTTTGGAACGCAGGGAACAGTTTATTCACGATCAACAGGGGGTAATTATTAAAGCTGTTGAAGAAGCAAGACAGGCAGCAAGACAGGAAAGAATACGAAAAGAAACGCTAGCGATCGCCCGACAATTACTTTCACAGCTAGATAATGCCACGATCGCCCAAGATACGGGGCTTAGCGTTGAGGATGTGCAGAATTTGCGACCGGGCGATTCATAGTTTAAAGTAATTGGGTACAGGAGTGGAGCTATACATAGTGATCAACGATTTTTGATTATGGATTATAGAAAAAAACTATTGATCCTCGATCTTGATGAAACTTTAATTTATGCTGCCGAAGCATCTCTCCCTCGGCAAGCTGATTTTTTAGTGGAGCCATATCACATTTACAAACGACCGTTTCTAGATGTCTTTTTGAAAAATTGCCTGGACTGGTTTGATGTGGCAGTTTGGACATCTTCTTCGCCGTCTTATGCGAGCGCAATTGTCTCAGCCCTCTTTGAAAATCCTAAAACTTTATCGTTTGTGTGGGCAAGCGATCGCTGCACAGTTGCTTACGATATGGAATGGTTGGAATATTACAATCGCAAAAATCTCAAAAAGGTCAAGCGCAAAGGGTATCGTCTAGAGTCAATCATTGCAGTGGATGATACACCTCAAAAGTGGGAGCGCAGCTATGGCAATCTGGTGCGAGTAAACCCCTTTGAGGGGGAGGAGACGGATGATGAATTGAAGTATTTGCTGCTTTACTTGGATCAACTCAGATATGAAGAAAATATCCGCAGTGTCGAGAAAAGGTTCTGGCGAAATCGGCTTATCCGATCCATCGGTGAGTCATATCAAATCCGTTGACATCGGAATTATTATCTCTCTCTTCTCTTTCTCTGTGTCCTCTGTGCCCTCTGTGGTTTAATCATTCCGATATAATCGGAATTGATATCAGATATCTCAAACACTTCGTCAAGTCGCATAACAAATCGATGAAGCCGAAGGCATGAATATCTTGGTGCTGAGTTTGATGTTACTTGCCGTCGCCTTACGCCCACCCTCAACCCCTCGACATCGCAGACAGTGGCGCTACCCTCAAATCTGCTCTAAAATAATCAAAAATTATAAACAAGCCCAGAGGCGCTGAGGTGACTCCTAACGAGGGAACGGCAAACAGCAAAAGTCAGAAAATACCCGGCAAAACCCCCTTGGGTTCTAGTTACTACGGCTTGTTAGGGCTGCATCCTTCCGCATCGCCGATCGAAATTCGGCGATCGTACCGGGAACTGAGCAAACTCTACCATCCCGATACCACCGAGCTGCCACCCGCAGTCGCCACCGCCAAATTTCAGCAGCTAAACAACGCCTACGCCACCCTCAGCAACCCAGAACGTCGCCTCGCCTACGACCTCAAAATAGGCTATTCTCGCCAGAACGTGATTGGGCCACCCCCAGGCTTCAATACTCCGGTTTCGGCATCGGGCAAAAAAACTTCCAACTCCGCTTACCTAGATCCCACGGATCGACCTCTTTCCCCCGGAGAAATGTTCGCCCTGTTTATCATGGGAGCTAGCTTAATCGGATGTTTGGTACTGGCGATCGCGATCGGCTTAATTCGCGGCAATTAAACCCTCAAATCCCAAATCTCCAATCTAAAATCGGCAATCCTCAATCCTCAATCCCAAATCTAAAATCTAAAATCTAAAATCTAAAATCCCATGACTCTTCCTTCCGCCGACACTCCTTTGTACAACCATCCACTCCCAGAAATCGAGCAGTGGCTAAAAAGCCGCGGCTGCCAGCAAGATCGGCGAGAACTCCACTGCTGGCAGATCGAGCAACTTACATGGAAAGCAGAACTTTCCCTCGATATTGACCAACTTACCGTCCGCTACATCGATGCTGGAGCCGACGGCCAAGACATTCAGCGAGCATTCAAATACTCCCTCTCACGTCAGGACATTGAAGCGGCCGTTTTCTCCGGCCCCTAATTTGATTTTAGATTTTAGATTTTAGATTTTAGATTTGTCCTCCAATCTCACATCTAAAATCGTTATGTTGAGCAGGAACTGAGTGAAATTGGTATGAGATTTTAGATGGGGAATCCAGGTAAAAAGCCTCAACCCTGCAAGCATTTACATGGGATTGCGATCGTCCCGGTCGCTCTATTTTGCTGTGCAGGACGCTCGCAGGTGGCGTAAAAACGTTTTTTACTTTTATGGAGATGCTCCCTCAGAATCCACACCTACTTGGAAACTGAAAAATCAACCAAAAAATCTAAAATCTAAAATCCAAAATCCAAAATCCAAAATCGTTAGACTTTGCCAAATCGGCGGCTGCGCTTCTGATAATCAGACAAAGCGCGGTGAAACTCCGATCGATCAAAATCCGGCCACAGCGTCTCAGTAATGTAAATTTCCGAATAAGCCATTTGCCATAGTAGAAAATTGCTCAACCGCATTTCCCCGCTCGTCCGGATCAGCAAATCCGGGTCACAAATATCAGCAGTATACAAATAGCGTTTAAATAAAACCTCATCAATCTCCTCCGGCTGCAACTTGCCCTCTTTCACCTGAGTGGCGATCGCCCGACAAGCTTGTACAATCTCCTGACGCCCCCCGTAATTCGTCGCCACCGTAAACAAAATCCCCTGATTATGCTGAGTGGCCGTCACAGAACGCTCGATTTGGGCCTGCAAAGACTTCGGCAAAGCCTGCAAATTCCCCATAAATTGAATTTGCACGTCCTCGTCCACCATCTCCCGCAATTCTTGTCGCAACTTTCCCTCAAATAAACTCATTAAAAAATCCACTTCCCCGGCAGGCCGCCCCCAATTCTCCGTCGAAAAAGCATAGGCCGTTAAAGCTGGAATCCCCCAATCTTTGCAGCAGCGCAGCAGTTCCTTCAGAGTGCTAGCTCCTCGGCGGTGCCCCGCAATCCGCGGCAAGCCCTTCTTCTTAGCCCAGCGCCCGTTCCCGTCCATAATCACTGCTATGTGCTTAGGCAGTAGTTCCTGTTGCAGATCCTCCGGCAACTTTTCCAAGCAAATTCCTTGACTCATGGTTTCTCCCGATTACCCGACTAACGGCGCAGTATCCGTTTTAATAGCGTCACTCCCTTCAATCCTATCTGGCGTCCGAGATTGCCGATCGGAATTGGAGCCACAACTCTTTCTCCCTCGGACGGAAACAGCTTTGCTTCCAGCAATTCCTTAAGTTTGTTGCTAGTCAAAGGTCGATTTAAAAGTCCCATCTGGGCTAAAGAAATAGAACCCGTTTCCTCGGACACCACCACGCACACGCAAGCTTGCACCCGTTCCGTAATCCCCATCGCCGCCCGGTGGCGCGTTCCCAACTGCCGCGACGCAGTGCGATCGGACAAAGGCAAAATTACCCCCGCCGACACGATCCGCGAACCTCGAATCAAAACAGCTCCGTCGTGCAGCAAAGTTTGCGGCTGAAAGATAGTCTGCAACAATTCTTTAGAAACTTCAGCATTTAGCTTTAATCCCGGCACAGAAAAATCTCGATCGTCGATCGGAGAATCTGTTTCTATAATTAGTAAAGCGCCCGTGCGGTTTTGCGAAAGTTCTTTTACTGCGTCCACAATTTCATCTATTACGCTGTCCGGTTCGGGAGTTGGCCGGCGATCGCGTCCAAACAATTGCCGAAATTCCCCCCGACCCAATTGTTCCAGAAATCGGCGAAACTCCGACTGCAATATTACCGCCATTGCCACAGCCGAACCAGTCACCAAGCTATTTAGCGCAACGTGCAACAGCCTCAATCCAGCCCAGTTGCTCACCGCCGCCGCCAGCATCAAAATGATAAATCCCCGTACCATCCACAGCGTTCTGCGCTCGCCAACAATGACGAGCACCAAATACGCAAGGGCAAAAACCAGTCCAATATCGATCCCTTGAATCAATAAGGACTGAACCAGGGCCAAGTCAAAGCCAGATTGTTGATTGTTCATGGTTCATCGAACGCTACCGCCTGTGAACCGCGAACCGTGATGCACTCGAACCCGTGAACCATGAACAGTTGTTATAAGGAATACTCTGAAAATCCCCGTGTTTTTAGACCGGGGAGTGTCAATCCAATCGCGTGACTGAACAAGGCAAAAGTTAAAAGTGAAAAGGCAATCGTCACTAAGTAAACATGGATTGTCTTTCTTTTAACTTTTAACTTTTAACTTCTAAGTTTTTACTTTTGAGCTCCGAGTCGTTCAGGAAGGCGGTCAAGCCTCAGCAAATCCTGGTAAGTTTCCCGCTGTATAATCGTGTTAACTTCCCCATTTCTCACTAAAACCGCTGCCGGTCGGGGTACTCGGTTATAGTTAGAAGCCATACTGTAATTGTATGCCCCTGTGGCCGTAACCGCGAGGACATCTCCGGTCTGACACTCGGGCAATTTGGCATCTTTAATCAGAACATCGCCTGATTCGCAGTGTTTCCCAGCAATTGTCACTGTTTCCGTTAAGGCAGCAGACATTTTACCGGCTGCGAGGACTCGATAAACTGATTGATAGGTAATAGGACGCGGATTGTCCGACATCCCTCCATCCACAGCTAGATACGTCCGCATTCCCGGAATGACTTTTTGAGAGCCAACGGTATAAGCAGTGACGCAGGCTGTACCGACGAGCGATCGACCCGGTTCGCAAAGCAATTTTGGTAATGGCAATTGCTGCCGCTCGCAAGCTGCTACCACTGCGGAGCAAATTGTACGAGCCCAATCTTCAATGCTGGGAGGATCGTCCGCTTCAGTATAGCGAATGCCCAACCCACCGCCAATATTAATTTCTGTTGCTGGCAAACCATAACTCTGTGCTTTTGTCAAGGCCTGAATTATGACTTCGGCTAAATCGTCATGGGGTTGCAGTTCAAAAATCTGAGAGCCGATGTGAGCGTGCACTCCCACGCAAAATAAGGACGGCTGTTGGCTGATGAAAGTAAATACTCGATCGAGTGAGTTGGGATCAAAGCCAAATTTACTATCGATTTGACCCGTCTGAATGTACTCGTGGGTGTGACACTCAATTCCAGGAGTAAACCGCACCATAACTCGTGTCGGCCCACCTGTGAGGCTGCTGACACCCGATTCTCCCAACTCTGCTAGAGTCTCTAAATCCCGCCAATTGTCGGCTACGGTAATGCAGCCGCTTTCGACAGCTAGCTGGAGTTCCTCGCGGGACTTGTTGTTACCGTGGAAGTAGATTTTGTCGGGACTGACACCGGCTTGCAGTGCAGTGTAGATTTCCCCGGCGGATACGACATCTATGCCTAAACCTTCGTCCGCTGCGATCGCGCAAACTGCCAAACAACTCCAAGCTTTAGAAGCATAGAGCACTTGAGATTCGCCCGGATAGTAACGCTTAAAAGCATCCCGGTACTGGGTACAAGCCGCCCGCAACGTTTCTTCGTCTAAAATATACAACGGCGAGCCAAATTGCTCCACCAAAGCTGTCACCTCGCAGCCTCCGATTTCCAACCGATCGCTGCTGTTAACACTGGCTGTCAGCGGTAACAGTTCTTGATTGGGCGATCGAGTTTGCAGAGCTTGTTGAGACTCAGACAGATACTTAAGTCCCGATTCCACCCCGAAAGATTGAGTTGATACCATCGCGCAATAACTATCCTTACGGTCTTTCCCAGTGTACAATTGACGGCAAGCAATTGGGTCAGTTGCCCCCAGATTCATTCCGCAAGCAGGCTGACTGACTGAGACTCGATCGAACTGGAGCATCCTTGCAGTGAGTAATTATCAAATCTAAAATCTAAAATCTAAAATTTAAAATCGACTGTGCGTTTTCTACAAATTAAACATCTCGTCGCAGAAGACCTCAACAGTGCAGTCGAACTCGATCGGCTTTGTTTTGGGGGACTTTGGGCGATCGAAGGCTACAGGCGCGAGTTAGACAGTCCTAACAGCGATTTATTAGGTCTTTGGACATGGGAAACTGACGACTGTGAATCAGCTCAAAACCGGGCGGGCACGGAGACACCGCCCCTACAGATTCCGCCAACTCTCATTGGTATCGGTTGTTTGTGGGCGATTTTAGAAGAAGCTCACATTATCATGCTGGCAATTCATCCTCAGTTTCAAGGTCAGGGTTTGGGACAAGCTCTGCTTTTGGCTTTGCTAAAATCGGCTTGTGAAAGACAATTAGAACGGGCAACCTTAGAAGTGCGGGAATCGAATTTAGCCGCAGTTTACCTGTACAAAAAGTTTGGTTTTAAAGAGGCTGGACGGCGCAAGCGATACTACGAAGACACCGGAGAAGATGCTCTGGTAATGTGGCGCAGCGGTCTGGAAAAACCGGAATTTCAGCAATATTTGACGGTTGAGAAACGGGAGATGTGCGATCGGCTGCATCAGAAAAACTGGCATTTGGCGATCGACATTTTTGAGTTGTGAGCATGAGGCTCCAGAAACCGGGTTTTTTACGACCATACTTCATTGCCACCCGCAAACTCGATAAAAAACCGGTTTCTTTTGTCGGTATTCAAGCACCCATGAGGCTTCAGAAACCGGGTTTTTTACAACAATACTTGATTGCCGCCCATAAACTCGATAAAAACCCGGTTTCTTTTGTCGGTATTCAAGCACCCATGAGGCTTCAGAAACCGGGTTTTTTACAACAATACTTGATTGCCGC
>NZ_JAUBOQ010000049.1:0-2899 GCF_036700325.1 Microcoleus sp. Z1_B2 | reverse complement strand
CCGCAAACTCGATAAAAACCCGGTTTCTTTTGACTGAGATTTTCACAATATCTCCTAATTTTGGCTAAAAACTCTAGTAAATTTACGGTATCAAATACGGCAAAAAAGCTTTAATGTCTATCCCAATATGTTGTTTTCGTTAATTGCTGCTACAAACGAAAACAAACTCGCTGCTGTGGGTCAAGCCTTTCAAAACAGGAATATCTAATGAACATAAAATATGGACTGACCGCTATCCTGGGAACATATTTAATATCCACATTAGCAGGAGCGACCGCTATGGCAGCCACAATAGGAGGCACAATCAAAGTCAACGTCACTGGTGGCGACTTCGCGGGGGTCTACACGGGTGACTTTGCCTACGACGATACACATCTGACCAAAGTCGGCACAGAATTAATGACCATAAATGGTGGTGGTGGAAATGGAATTATACCGGGACTGTTATCTATGAACTTTAGATTTCTGGACTTTGCTACTGGCTTAAATCCTGTCACCTACACAGCCGATGATGTTGATGAATTTCCAGACTATCCACTTTTGTATTTAGAGAACGGAATTCCCACTCAATTTGCCTTCCAATTTTTTTCTACATCTGGAAATGATGGACTTATGTTCGGAGATCCCAGGTCATTTAATTTCGCCTTGCGAAATGGAACTATTGGAGGTGATGGGATTGTGAGCTTAGAAATTACTGAACCTACTACTGAACCTACTCCTGTACCGGAGAACTCCTCCCCCGTCGCCTCATTGTTGGCCTTTTTGGGCTTGGGTGCAGTTCACTTCTGGAGAAAGTGGAGAAAGGGAAACAATTAATCATCTTTACTAACTTAACTTGAAGCATGGCGTAGATATAATTACTGAGATTTTCACAATATATCCTAATTTCGTATCCGCTCAATAATCCGGGGTAAATCGCTCAACGATGCACATCAAAAGACGCAAAATCGTTCCTGAGTGGGTAGTCCGCCCCGAATTATTGAGCGGATACCTAATTTCGCCTCGGAAACTCTAGTAAATTTACGGGTTTACAATACCGCGAGTCGGCTTTAATGTGTATCTCAAGATGTTGTTTTCGTTAATTGCTGCTACAGACGAAAACAAACTCGCTCTTGTGGGTGAAGCCTTTCAAATCAGGAATATCTAATGAACATAAAATATGGACTGACCGCTATCCTTGGAACATATTTAATATCTACATTTCCAGGAGCGACCGCTATGGCAGCTACAATCACAGGCACAATCAAAGTCAACGTCGTGAACGTCAACGATCCCGACTTCGCGGGTCGTGTCTACACCGGTGACTTTGCCTACGACGATACACATCTAACTAAAGTCGGCGAGGAGGTCATGACCATCAATGATCGAATTATACCAGGACTGCTATCCCTGAACTTTAGATTTCTGGACTTTGCTGATGGCTTAACTCCTGTCACCTATACGGCCAGTGATGATTTAAACTTCCCAGACGCTCCCGTTTTGGCTTTTGAGAACGGAATTCCCTCTCAATTTGGCTTCCAAGTTGCTCCGGGAAATGATGGCGGAGTTTGGGGTGGAAATAACGGATTTATGTTTGTAGATCCTGGGACATTTTTTTTCGTCTTGCGAAATGGAACTGTTTCAGGTAATGGGGGTGTGACCTTAGAAATTAACGAATCTCCTCCTACTGCTGTACCAGAGAACGCCTCCCCCTTCGCCTCATTGTTGGCTTTTTTGGGCTTGGGTGGAGTTCACTTGTGGAGAAAGTCTAAAAAGGCAAACTAATAATCATCTTTACCAACCTAACTTGAGAGGAATAGACAATGACATCGATAAATACTCCGTTTTTGGTAACAGGTGGCGAAACTAACAGACCACCTACGAATGCTTTTAGTCCAAGTCAGCGTCAAATAAATATCCGTGCGCCCTTCTCCGTTCCCTCTGCCGAACAATGGACTGGTGAAAAAGTATGGCTGCTGATTCCTGGTTTCACAGCGCCCAGCGATTCTTTTGATGCCACTCTAGCCAGAGCCATCAATAATGCTAACCCAAACGATATAGTTTTAGCTCTTGACTGGACTCAAGTGAGCGGCACCCCAACAAACAATGCAGGAGCAGGGATCGCTCTAGGAGACCTTTACAGGTCTGGTTCCTGGATTACTCCAGTGGCAAACGCAGTCCGAAACAAACTTGTGGAGTGGGGAATGCCAGCCGCAGCACTCAATATTGTTGGTCATAGTCTTGGTGCTCACCTTGCCAGCGAACTTGCCGCCAGTTTCAATACCCTAGGTGGTCAAGTTGGTTCGGTTACAGCCCTTGACTCAGCATCAAATACTGCAAGATTCGTGAGTCCATACGATACAACTAATGGCTTCGATACTGACCTATCAAATGGATACGTATTAGATAAAAAGGGAGGAATTGCAGACCCCATCAAACGCTTAGACCTTGGTGCTGCGGCTTCAAGAAGAAGTTTTAATGGCATCAGTAGTGTAGCGGGAAATGAAGCTCAAGCTGGAACTGCCAGGGAATCTTTCCTTTTTGACTTCGGTACCACTGCGAACGATCAACACAGCCGTGTCGTGACCGCCTACACAAATTTGGTGACAACTAATGCAGCCGGTAATTCTCGTTTAGCCACCAATATTCTGGGTCTGGATGACACGCAGGCCGATCATCAATTTCGACCAAACTTCTATAGAGGGGATTCTTTTAACTCTCTTCAAGTGCATGAAGGAGTGATTCCGGTTGATGCTCAAGATAATCCTTTGTTTCTGGTTGCTGCTAAAGCTGCTGGCGAAATTAACGATCGCTTCATCTATGGGACTAACAGAAACGACGTATGGGAGCATCCCACTTTTGCAGTCAGTATAAATACTCAGACAATTGTCTGGCTAAGCTGATGGCATAATATAAAGCA
>NZ_JAUBOQ010000048.1:0-54436 GCF_036700325.1 Microcoleus sp. Z1_B2 | reverse complement strand
CGTCCCGCCCGTCCTTTTTGGACGGGCGGGACGCCCATCCCACAAACTTGTGGAAGTTATTTAATTATCATTCCTAAGTGATTGGGTCGAGAATTAAGCCTGATGTTTTTGATAATTTAAGAGCGATCGCACTTGGCTCAATAAAGGGCGATCGCCCTGAAAAATTATTCTTTCCAGTAACGGGTTAAAATCCGCATTACTTCGCCTGCGATCGGGGACGGTAAAGGCGGGCTCCATTCACCAACTTCTGCAAAACCCAAAACGTGCAGCAGATTGATGAGGCTTTCGACTCCTTTGGGAATCCCGCAAATCAACAATCGGATCGGTTGCTTGCCGGTGGGTGCGTCGGGAATTTCTTCGCGCAGGAGTTCGGGAACTGACTTTGGCTGTGATATCATGAGTTTTAACTACACAATAGTCGGATAGCTATCGCCCTTGAGTTTTCGAGGCCAAGGGGCGATAGCTTTTCCGTTTGGACATCCTCAGCATAGTTCATTCGCTGCTGCAAGTCAAGCGATACGACTAAAAATATTGCCGATACGGCAACACACGTGTTAGTGAAGGTTGCAGGATGCTAACATCACCTTGCAAAGTCCTGGCTAGTAGTTGAGCACCCGCAGTGATCCGTTGGAAATTGGCAGTTGTAATGGCCGATCGCAATATCAGCAATAAAGAATTGGCGGCTAGAGTTGGGATGCACCCAACATCTGTTTCTAAAATCAAAACCCGCCGCCGGCTGACAAGAATTGATGAAACAACTCTTGATGCTCTGTGCAAAGCACTAAACTGCCAACCGGGCGATTTAATGGTGTATGAGGAAGACCAGCCCGATCGCACTTAAAAAACCGACTGCGATAGTTAGTAGTGTTGACAGCGACGCACCCTACACATTCGTGAAGCGAAGCTATCCCGTAGGGAATCGCACAATTTCCACTGCAAAAACGCGAGCAAACTCAGCGACAAGGATCGATCGCACTCGATCGACCTCAATTCCGGGGATAAACTGCTCTAAACTGCCAACAGGTCGATCGGGAATCCCGCAAGGTACAATTTGCCCAAAGCCTGCGAGATCGGGACAAACATTTAAAGCAAAACCGTGCATCGTAATCCAGCGGCTGACTTTAATGCCGATCGCACCTACCTTGCACCCATCCACCCAAACCCCAGTCATACCGGGAACCCGCGAACCCTTCAACCCCAAAACTTCCAGCACCCCCAGCAGCACTTCCTCCAACTGCCGCAAATACCAGTGCAAATCAGGCTGGTGACGGCGCAAATTTAAAATCGGATAGCCCACCAATTGGCCCGGACAGTGGTAAGTCACCTCGCCGCCCCGCTCAACTCGGTGCAGTTCCGCCCCAGTTTGGCTTGGGTCAAATTTCAGAAATTCCAGCTTTGCTCCCATTCCCAAAGTGTAAACCGGCGGATGTTCCAGCAAAATCAGGACATCTGGCAAATCTGGCTTGTCGCGGCGTTCTTGCACCAGTTTTTGCTGGATTTCCCAAGCTTGGGAGTAGGGAACTTGTCCCCAATCGAGGAGTAAGCAGGGTTGTGCATTTAACTGTTGAGGGATGAGAGGAGAAATCATGCAAAAAAGTCAATAGTGTTATTACGGAATATTGGCGCAGTTTAAATCAAGAATTGTCAACATATAATAAAAGATTTGGAAGATAAGTGTTTTCGAGAATACATAGTGCTACTGTATAAAATATACCGAAGTTACAGAAGGGAGGGAGCTCTATGAAGCTTGTTATCCAGGGTAAAAATATAGAAATCACCGATGCGATTCGCGAGTACGTCAATCAAAAGGTGGAAAAGGCAGTTAGCCATTTTCAAAATTTGACTACAGAAGTGGACATACATCTATCGGTGGCTCGTAATCCCAGGATCAATCCTAAGCAGACTGCTGAGGTGACAATTTATGCTAACGGCAGCGTTATTCGGGCTGAAGAAAGCACGGAAAGCCTGTATGCCAGCATAGATTTGGTTGCCGACAAGATAGCTCGTCAACTGCGGAAATTTAAGGAAAAACGCCACGACAACAAAATCCAGAGTAGTGTTAAAACGGTTACGGCAGTTGAAGAACATCCTGTAGTAGCGGATCTAATTGGCGATCGAACTCCCGAACTTCCTGCTGAGGTGGTACGGACTAAGTATTTTGCTATGCCTCCAATGACTGTGCAACAAGCTTTGGAACAATTGCAGATTATCGATCACGATTTCTATATGTTCCGTAATGCGGAAACAGACGAAATTAACGTACTCTACGAACGCAAGACTCACGGTGGCTATGGAGTTATCCAACCCCGGCACAGCAACGGTAACGGTAATAGCAAAAATGGCAAAACTGCCGAAAGCGCTACATCTGAAAAATCGAGTGTTGCAAAAAGCTAGATAATTGCTGAGTGCTAATTGTTAATGGCTGCAAGTCGTTAGCAAAAAAGGACTAAAGTCCTTACTACGAACCACGAGTTTTTAGTAAGGACTTTAGTCCTTTCTTGGTTTTTTAGAGAATCATGACTGAGGTGCTGACTACGAACAAGTGGTAAAATCTGTCTTTACCAGCTAGCTGTATCTCGCGACTAAATCTTTCGCTGCTTGTCGGTGTTTTTCTACCAAACTCGGCGGGGAAAGCACTTGGGGGCTATCCATATATCTTTGCACCCACAGACTGAATTCGTTCTCTGAGCGATCGGGCAAATCTATCTGATAATTAACATACAGCAGCTTGCCAAAACTGTCCCTGGGCCGTTCCTTAATTTTTTGTCGCGGGTGTCGCAGATATCCCTCTAGACTCCTTGCGCTGTCTGGGGTGTAGAATGGAGGTGAAACTAATTGAATGGAATGTATGCGGAAGTTAGTTTTCTCAGATACAGAAATGTTTTATCGTGAGCTAAAGACAGCCTTGGAGCAAAGTGAGCAAGTTGAAGTTATTACAGACTACGAGCGATATTCAGACCTTCCAGAGAAGTTAAAAACCATTTTTGAGTTACACAAGAACAAATCGGGAGAGTGGGTAAATATAGCTACAGGCGCATTCATCCCTTCTTCTGCTGGAGTTACTACAATTAACTACTCTGCCCTCTATATTTTTGCTGGTGCTGGTGCAGGTGCTATTCTTGGATTTATAGTTGGTGGCCCTGTTGGAGCAGCAGTTGGCGCTGGTATCGGAGCCTTAGCTGGAACTGTTGCTGTTGCGACATCAAGCGGAAGGCATCATGTAGATATAGAAATTGAGGCGAATGGTAAACTCCGGCTTAAGATTAGCCCAATCGATTGAACAACGTGACACTCCCCACTCGCTGGGGAAACTAATTGAATGGAAAGTTTGTTAACTCTGGGGTCAAGTTTGATAATCTGTGTTGGTGCTCCCCACTGGCTGGGGAAACTAATTGAATGGAAACTGACCTGCATCGGCGCAATGGTCGCACCAAATTTGTTGGCCCAACTCCCCACTCGCTGGCGAAACTAATTGAATGGAAACGCGCGGCCTGCACTGCGATTTTCGCGCCAATATCGAAGAAACCGGGTTTTTTAGCTAATCTGCTAGATAGCAAATCATTTTCGTAAAAAAACCCGGTTTCTGGCCACCCGCGCGCCACCTAACTTTTAATAGCTTCCAAAGTTTTGAGTGCTTCTGCAACGTGTGCTTTGAAGTCTAACATCGAGTCAAAAATATGCTTGACAATGCCTTCTTTGTCAATGACATAAGTTACTCTACCGGGCATAATCCACAGGGTAGCTGGAACTCCATATAATTGCCGAACTTTGTTGCCAGTATCGCTCAGCAGTGTAAAGGGTAGCTGATATTTGGTGGCAAATTGCTGGTGCGATTGTTGGGTATCTTCGCTAATTCCTATGACTTCTGCGCCTGCGTCTTTGAAGACTTCGTAGCTATCTCGAAAAGCGCAAGCTTGAGTCGTGCATCCGGGTGTGTCGTCTTTGGGGTAAAAGTAGACTATGACGTTTTTTTTACCTTTAAAATCTTTGAGGCTGACTGATGTGCCAGTTTGAGATGGTAAGGTAAAATCGGGTGCGGTGTCTCCTACTTTGACGCTCATGTTTTTTTAACTTAGTAGATCTGTTTGCGTGAAATTTTAACTTTTGTTATTGTACTGTTTTTTTGAGCAATAGTTCGCAGTTGCGATCGCCCGATTCGGGAGTATCTGAGATGTTGCACCATTCTCAATAAGCTTTTTATGAACAGGCTTTTCGGCCTGTTCCACAAGAAAATTCACTCTTTGTGGAACAGGCCGGAAAGCCTGTTAAGGGCCTGTTCCACAAGAAAATTCACTCTTTGTGGAACAGGCCGGAAAGCCTGTTAAGGGCCTGTTATACAAGAAAATTCACTCTTTGTGGAACAGGCCGGAAAGCCTGTTAAGCGAGAATTGTGCAAGATGTGAGTTACTACAAAGTTATTTGTTATCTGCCTTTGGTTAAATTTTTTAATTCCCGCCATATTGGAGGAATTTGGCCGGAGTGTGTGCGGGGCTGGGTGAGGATTCCTTGAGTCGGACTGAACAGTAATGATAGCACAAATAATCCCGATGCAACTAAAACTATTGCGGGGCCGGATGGCAAGTTATAAAAGTAGCTGAGATACATTCCGCTAATGCTGGAAATAACTCCGATTATTGCGCCTAAAATCATTACTTGGTGCAGACGAGTGACTAGGAGATAGGCGGTACTTGCAGGTGTAATTAATAGGGACAAGACTAGCACGACGCCAACGGCTTTGAGGCTGGCAACTATTGTGAGGGCGATGAGTACCATCAGTCCGAAGTTGAGCAGGTTTACTGGTAAACCTGTTGCTTGCGCTCCTAATGGATCGAATGTGTAAAATAGCAGTTCTTTGTAAAAGAATACTACAACTAATAAGACTACGGCGACTATGACGGCTGTGTCGATCGCATCTTGGGCGGTAACGCCCAGGATGTTGCCGAAAAGAAAGTGGTTGAGGTCGATTTTGTTGTCTTTTTGGACGATCGTAATTAGGGTGATGCCGAGGGCGAAGAATGCCGAAAATACGATGCCCATTGCGGCGTCTTCTTTTATTGTCGATCGAGCTTTGATCCAAGCTATGATTACTGTACTCAAAACTCCGGCAATGAAAGCGCCGACAAAGATATTTGCTCCGAGGATAAATGCGATCGCCAATCCGGGCAAAACCGAGTGGCTGATGGCGTCTCCGAGCAAGGCCAGCCGCTGTACCATTAGGTAGCTGCCGACGATCGCGCAGACGATGCCGACTAGAATGGCAATTACGAGCGATCGCTGCATGAATCCGTACTGTAACGGCTCAATTAAGGTTTGTATCATAAAATTATAAAATCACAGTTAATTAATGACTAAAAACCAAACTAACCCGGTTTGATCTGAGATGTTGCACCATTCTCAATAAGCTTTTTAGGAACAGGCTTTTCGGCCTGTTCCACAAAGAGTGAATTTTCTTGTGGAACAGGCCGAAAAGCCTGTTCTTGAGAATGATGCAAGATGTGAGTTTGATCCGAGATTTATCGTTGCCCAATTCAAGATTATCAAAAAAACCTGGTTCAAGAGTGTAAATCCTAGATTAATGACCAATAATTTCAAAGGTGGTACCCGCCACGTGATTTATCCGTGGAATCCCAAATCGAAAATCGAAAATCCTCAAGCCCCCGCATTTATCCGCGGGGTCAATCTAAAATCTAAAATCTAAAATCTAAAATCGATTGAGGGCTGGCTAATTAAGCTGCTTGTCCGGCAAAGAACATTACTTGTCCGCCGTAGGCGCGGTAAAGGTTTTCTTTTGTTAGGACTTCTTGGCGGGAACCAGCGGCAATCAATTCTGTATTGAGCAAAATTAAATCGTCAAAATTGGTGATTGATTCGCCTAAGTCGTGGTTGACTACTAAGACTATTTTTCCGGCATTTGCTAGCTCGTGGAAGATGTCAAAAATAATATTTTGAGTTTTTTGGTCAACGCCGACAAACGGCTCATCAAAGCAGAAAATAGCGGCTTCTTGGGCTAATGCTCTCGCTAGAAATACTCGCTGTTGCTGTCCGCCAGAAAGTTGTCCGATCGGTCTGTCTTTGTAAGCACTCATGCCTACTCTTTCTAAGGCATCGGCAGCGGTGCGGCGGCTAGCTGCCGAGAAGCGGCGAAACCATCCGGCTTTTCTGACTCTTCCCATCATCACGACATCCCAAACGGTGGCGGGATAGTTCCAGTCAATTTGCGATCGCTGGGGCACGTAGGCTACTGTTTCGAGTCGATCGGCGATCGCTTCTTCGCCCCAGGTAACAGTGCCGCGATCGGCGGGAATTAAGCCCAACATTGCTTTGATTAGGGTGCTTTTGCCGGCACCGTTGGGGCCAATAATACCCGTCAGCCTTCCCGGTTTGACGGAAAGATTGATATCTCTGAGTGCCTCTACCGTGCGGTAGTTTACTGCTAAGTGCTTAACAGCGATAATTTCAGTGTCCGTAGCGCTGTCTTTGAGGTGGCAAACCATTTTAGACCAAGGATTCTCGTTGGGCAAGGCGGCGGTATTCATGGCGGTGAGTCTATCTCCTTTTTATTAAGTTTACTGTAAAAATGAAAAGAATATGAAATCATCGGTAAATAGGAATAATCTGGAACGCACGAGAGGTAGATAATGGGACAGTGCAAGCTCGAAACCCCTCAAACCATAGGTTTGGCGGCGAAAATCTCAAGTCGGTTAAAACTGATATCTTCCACCCTTCTCAAGAACGGGCAAGATGCCCGTTCCACAAAGAGTGAGTTTTCTGGTGGGGTGGGCATCCTGCCCGTCAAGAACGGGCAAGATGCCCGTTCCACAAAGAGTGAGTTTTCTTGTGGGGTGGGCATCCTGCCCGCCCAGAACGGGCAAGATGCCCGTTCCACAAAGAGTGAGTTTTCCTGTGGAACAGGCATCTTGCCTGTTCCTAAACAAGTTATTGAGAATGGTGCAAGATGTGAGTTAAAACCGACGGCGATTGTGAAGCAATCCGATAAAGGGGAGTTTAGCCGTGAGTCGGGGATTGAAACCGCCGCCCCTGGATGGGACAAGTCCAAGGCATTTTGGATTAGAACTATTGCTTGCGGCATTTTGACTGTGGGTTTATTTAGTTGCGCTCAAACCCAGGGCGATCGCCTCTCTCCACAGGCAGATGCTAAACCCAAGGTAGTTGCTACCAGCACAATTATTGAGGATTTGACCGATCGAGTAGCGGGCGACGAAATTCAGCTAACAGGAATTTTGCAGCCGGGAACCGATCCTCACGTTTACGAACCGGTGCCAAAAGATTCTCAAGCTTTAGAACAAGCTAACTTAATTTTGTATAACGGTTACAATTTGGAACCGGGATTAATTAGGATGATGAATGCCGCCGGAATTAAGGCGAGGAAATTAGCAGTGGGGGAAGTTGTCAAGCCTTTGCTACTGAATAAAGAAGGTAATACCGTACCCGATCCGCACGTTTGGGGAAATGTGGAAAATGCCGTTCAAATGGTGGAAGCGATTCGGGATGCGCTAATCGAACTGTCGCCGGAAGATCGGGAGAAGTTTACGCAGAATGCTGTGAAACTTACTGAAGAGTTAAAACGCTTGGATAGTTGGATAGAACAACAGATTAAAACTATTCCCGAAAATCAGCGCAAATTAGTCACAAGTCACGATGCTTTTCAATATTACAGCCGCGCCTACGGATTGGGAGAGGCTAACAGTTTGATCGGGATTAGTACCGAGGAACAGCCGAGCGCTCAAACGGTGCAAAAGTTAGTAGAATCGGTGAAAGCTGCGGGAGTTCCTGCTATTTTTGCCGAAACTACAATTAACCCGCAACTGATTAGAACAGTGGCGGAGGAAGCGGGGGTGAAATTGGCGGCGCAGCAACTTTATTCGGATTCGATTGGAACCCCCGGAAGCGAGGGTGATTCTTATGTGAAAATGATGTCGGCTAATACTCGCGCCATCGTCGAAGCTTTGGGGGGGAAATACACGCCGTTTGAAGTTAGCAAGTAGCAAGTAGGGTGCGTCAATCGATTTTAGATTTTAGATTTTAGATTTTAGATTGAAGCCTTGACCCCACGGATAAATTGGGGGGCGTGTTTATCGGATACAGGTTTTCTATTTCTGGACGGATGAATCCGGGGGCTTGTATCCTGATGCTTTCGGTCATCCTTGATTCCCAATCTAAAATCTAAAATCTAAAATCTAAAATAGTCTGACGCACCTACAAGTTTCAGTTTACCTGCTTCGACAAAATTAAATTGAGCACGTTCAATTCGTTGGAACTTAAAAGATATTTATCTGTAAAAATCTTTTCTCGACTTTGCTCTAAACTGTAGCTTCTAAACACGATAAATGGGAAATCTCGATACTTGTGTCCGATCGGCATTACACTGTCTATAGGGTAGATCGATCGCACATAAGCCGACAAAATATCCCGAAACCGCCTGTCTTCCGGTTCTTCCAGTTGGCTGTCAGCAAAATACTCCTGCATTTCCTCCCCGCTGACAAAAGCAAACAGCGGTATGGCATAATAGCGATCGAACTGCTGACTCTGCTCTTCAAAATACTGAGTTTTCTCGACTTCGCTGTTGAGAAATTGCAAAAGCTCGATCGCACCTCCTCTAATGGCCGATCGTACATTCTCCGGGGACGAATCGCTATCCCTAATTCGATACATTTTGTCCAGCAACTTCTTCTCTAGACATTCCTTAATTTCTCGATGAAGCCGAATCTGGTACGTTTCTACCAAATTTTGCTTAGCTAGAGGTACGAGCAACAAACTACCGCAAACATGACCGAGTTCTAAATTATCATAGCTCAACAAACCATCAAGAGGATTGCACTTTTCCAAAAACTTACGATTAAAATCGTCCCGCATTTCCAGATAAAAATCGCTCTTTTGACGAGAATTATCAGAATTTTTCAAAACATAATCCCCGCGACTCAAAAGCTGTTCCAGGCTCGTATAAACCTCCTTAAACAACATATTGCCTCGCTGGCTCTCGCTCTTTAATGTCTTAATTAGAGAAGCCATTTTGCTGCTAAAAGTATCCCCAACTGCGGAAACCGACTTACCGCCGATGGGAATCATCAAAAACTTTTCCCTACCTAAATAACCGTATCCCGAAATTCGCGTCATCACCGCCGTCTTCAGAATTAGCAATAAATTCAACAAACTCAATTTGCTTTCTTGCAGGGAAAGTTCCGCATCATCAGCGTAATAAACTGCGGTATCAGATAGGTAAAAAACTAATTCTTTGTCTTCACCATCAAGGGTTTTACCGTTGTCATATTCTCCGCGTCCCCGATAAATCACCTGTATGATTTCCATCAGATTTTTCTCAATTTGGAAGCGGGGAATATCCACTAAAATATGCTTAGTTTTTGGGAAAGAAAGTCCGCGACTTCCCGATGCAGTCATAAAGATTACTTTAGCTGTATTTTTGTATTTATGTATTTTTTCTTTCTCCTCTTCCGAGATATTCGCGTGAATTTCCAGATAATCGGTAAACTGCTCAAACTTTTCGCGACTAGCTTTAATTTTTTCAATTAATTCGGCTAATCTTTGCTTGTTTTGAATATATACTATAATTTGTTCCACACCGGGGATTGCTAATCGCTGATTGATATCCTCAATTATTTCAGATTGTACCCGCTTTACTAAATTACTATTTTGTTTTAGAGGCGCATCTTCACTGTATTTAACAGTTTCGACAAATACCTTATAAGTTATCTCTAAACTGCGCGCAGGGTAGGAATTCGCATTAATCACCTTTGCAGCTAGATTGTTAAATTTAAAAGGAATAACTTGTAAAGGTTGAATTTCTTCCGAATCTTTCGCTAACTTTTTAAAATAGATTTTGTCCGGTTCCGGTGACGTGTTATCAAGGTGCTGTTTAATCACATCGCAGTCCACAATCGAAGCATCTGCGACAATAATTTTAGTATTAAAACCATGTTCCAGCTTGTGTAACTCATGTTTTTTGACAATCTTAGCAATTCCGGCTAAAAACTCAACCCCACCATCATCTCCCGTAATTTCATCTATCATAATGAAAATATGTTTGATGCGGCTGGAGATTTCTTGCATTTTCCCCGCTATAACTTTTTTGGCGACTTTATTGTAAGTATCTTGAAAAATTTTATCTAAATGCTCTAGGGTATTTTGTCGGTTTTCTTTCATCTTCACCGATTGAATAGAAACGGTAGCTACGATATTATTAGATACCTGGCAATTTATCAGCGCGTATATACCTTCGCAAATGCTCTTAAGCACTCCATTTCCTTTGGGATTAATGGGTTTAATTACTGTTTCTCCCTTTTTTTCAAGTTCTGATTGATGATATTCCTTCCTCTGAATTTCTGAATTATCCTTGAGGTAGCGAACAGTTTTTTTGGTGAAATCTTTGCGATAGCTATTCGATGCGTACTTGACGGTACAGTGTCCTGAATTACTTTTGATGATATCGGCGTTAGTGTTGATACAAAATAATCGATCGTCGCACAGCAAACCAGTATTTTTATCTTTGAATTTTTCGATAATATCCAAGTTTACTTGCTTGCGGGGACTGACGTACAGAAATAAGAAACCGTCGTCGATATGGCTGCTTAGGAAATTGGCGATCGCAGTTGTTTTCCCAATTCCCGGATTCCCCGTCAAAAAGATATAACTTTCATCAGATTGAAGCGCTTTCACAATCAATTGAGCATGAGCATTTCTCAGATGTAATCCGCGATCGATTTGCAAATCATTTGCCAGTTTATCTGATATAATATCTATGGAATTAGCAAAATTATCAATCCGCTCTGTATGAGGTACAGGTTCAGTGACATTTTTACCAATTCCTAACAGAGCATCAACAAAATTTTTGCCTTCTTTAAAACTGCGAGCCGCGTTTAGTTGAACAACATCCAAAACTTCGCTGCGAGCATCGCTAATCTCTTTACCTTTCGCTTCATTCTGGTAAATTTGGGCACAAGTTGCTAATAACTTAATTTTGTCCTTGCGTAGGGAAATAGCGCTAATATTGCGATCGCTATAACCGACAACATTCAACAAAACCTCAGCATCATGAGGAATAATACCAGTTGTTTGCAGAAAACCGTAGAAGCTGTGAGCGTAGCTACCCGCCTGAATCAACTTAGCGCTTTCCTTATCCTTATACTTAAAAGCCGTAAAATAGCGTTTTAAATCCTCGGAGAAATCAACACCTAAAGTGCTAGTATCGATTCGCAGATTAGAAAAAACACTTTTCGATCGCAAATAGCTAATTTCTCTGAGCAAAGACTTCCGCATCACCTCTATTTCGTTCAGATTCTCGACTTTTTCCGAAGTCAACGGGGGAGTAAACACAGATAAATCAACGCACAGAATTCTAAAATCCTTACCATTCTGTAACAAAATCAGGGTATCAGCTTGCAAAAACTCGCCTTTTTCCTTGTAGCGACGGATGTAGGAGTTAATCTCATCGCCTGATAAATTGGGTTTCGCAGTTTTTAACTGAGATAATACCTCTTTAAATCCTGCTTTTGCATCCTTATTATAAGTTCTGATACTGTTAGCATCGCTAAAACTGCACTGACAGTACAAAATATTCACCAACTTTAAATTCCAGCCAGTAGATTTGATGTACTCCCGGAAAAAATTTAACCCACCCAAAAAGCCTTTTTGAACAAAAAATAAGCTCCATTTTTCAACAATTTTACCATCCAAACTACCGAGCAAATTAGCTTCTCTGGTAATTTCCGCCATCATCTTTGGCAATTTGAGTTTATGCAAATCTAGACGATAGGAATCACCAAAATTATGAGCTATATTTTCCCGCTGAATATATGCCAGAATCCCGATATTAAATCCCACCTCAAACAGCCGCCCAAAATCTTCACCAATCATGATTAATACCTCCCTCACCGACATTCAATACTTCTCTTACCTTATTCAAAAATGCCAGGGAATTAAAATCTGTGCTACCGCCAGCATGACTAAATATAGACAAAGCACCAACCGATTCATCGCCAATAATTCGCTCGTAGGGGTCAAGTTTTAAACTAATATTGTGACGAGCTTCATACCGAGAAAAGTGGAATATTGTTAGATAATGTAGCAAAGTATTTTTGATTGCACCATCATAAATCAAACCTTCACGAATATCTTGATCGTCTAGGATACCTTGATAGATATTCAACAGAGTCGAGTAAGAAATCACACCGTTATAAAAGTTTTTTTCCTCCCTGACTCTAATTCCGTTAAACAAGTTGAAAAACATCACAGCTTGCTGACTGGTATCTGCAAACAAGCTTTCAAGCTCCATTGCATCCTGAATATAAAAGGATTTTCCCTTATCGCCGAGGAAACTGCGGACATAGTATTTGTCAAAGAATATCGGATAAATTTTGATATCTCGGCGCTCTCCTTTCAAAGTTCGGAGCAATTTTTTTGACATGAAAGACAATTCCTCATCTTCCTCAGTCTTGGTAATATGCAACCTACTCATGTAAGGTGCTTGGGAAATATATGCGAAATTTCGATATCCTTGCTGATAAAGCTGGCTCATGACATCTTCAAGGATTAACGGCTCAGAATAAAGACGACTGACACTGTAATTTTCGGAAAGTGTTTTCAGCATTTCAACTTGAATTGTGCTATCGTCTAGGCGATTGATACCGACAACTTCTCCGATTAAACTAGCTTGTCTTTGGAAGCGGTTTTGATTACCTTTTTTCGCATCACTATCTCGACTGGAAACAACAATAATTGCTAACTTGTCTAACTCGGAAGCTAGCTGAACATTGTCGTCGAAGCGAAACTTTTTAGGAAGGATTGAATACAGGGAACTCAAGCCGTTACGAATTGTGAAACCATTGGGCGTTTTTCTAATCCGAAATCCTTGAGAAGTTGAGCGTTGTTTTTGACTCAAAACATGAGACAACGTTTTGGAAAGATTGGCCATAAATTTTTCTGACGGCGAAGGGTTTTTGTCGTCGCCTTCGTGAAGTCTCACCATCGGAATAAATAAGTTGCCCGCAGTATTTTCAAGCAATATCCTCAGACAGATATAGGACAGCAGCAGCATGGTAAACTTATATACAAAAATCGCGGCAGGTTGTAAACCTTTATCACCGCTGTCTAGTCGTCTGTTGTTATACCGGAATAACAGCAACTTATACTGCTTGAAAAAATTGTTATATGCACTCATCCGACTTTCGGGAACTGAAGCTACAGGCAAAACATCGACATCTTGGATATTGTATTCCATGCTGAAATTTTGGCGTTCATCAGTAGGAAAATAGCGGACATCTTCTATGGTGATATTGACTGGTAGCTGACAAATAGATCTTTCATCGACACTAGGATCTTTGACGGTAATATAATGGAGCGTTTGCTTGTAATTTCGCTCCATAATTTCATTAAAAAATTTACCAGTAGTCAAAATATTGTCAATATCCTCTACCAGACCAATTTTGAGGTTTACGTGTCGCGTTTCTGTTCGGGTTGGTAAAATTGTTTGACGCTCCAGAAAGCCTTTTAGCATTCTTCTCAGATGCGTAATTTTGTGCTTTATATTAAACTGATTAAATCCTTTAATAAAGTTGCGAAATAGCTCTCTTTTTGCCTCATCATCAGAACCTTGTAGGACTGGCAATACTCTTTGCTCAAATATGGCGATCGGCTGATAATTGAACTCAGATTCAGGATCGTAATCTTTTGCTAGTGGATTGCTGCGGGAAGCAAACACAAAATAGTATAGTAATGCTATTTTAAACACCTTGCGGACGAAGGTTTCGCTATTAACATCTTCGGCAAATTCTGCTTGATGTTCTTCACTGTCTGGATTTAGCAGATTTAGATAATATTCAAATACATCTTTTCCACCGCGCGCTTGAACTGAGTTATCAAATTTGACTTTGAGTCCAAAAATAAACTTACGTTCGTTACGAGCATTGTCGGTACTTTCTCCCAAATAACCTTCTACAATGGCAATAATTGGCAGAAAATCTAAGGCTTCCGCTCTCGCAAATATCTCTCTGTAATTAACTCTAATACCAGCATAATTAACCTCGTGATCGCCATCAGATTTACTTGGATCGTTGATATAATCTTCTATCAATCTGAGGCGACGAATCAAGTCTTGTAAGTAGATGATTCCTACAGTATCTGTACTGCTATCGCGAATGTGTTCTAGCAGATAGTCCAAATAAATAATCTTAGCTTCTTTGTTAATTTTCCCCAAAGTTTCTTTATCTACCAGTCGGATTAATTTGTGAAAATCCGAGTCAGGATTTTTAACCATCTCATCAAGACGGTGGTTAAGGTCTTCTTTCTCACTGCTAGTCTCGGCATTTTCATTGATATAGTTTTGCAAACCCTGCTTGAGTTCTTGTTCAAAAATATCAGTATTTCGGACGGCAACGGTCAATTTATGCAATTTTAAAGCTGCATGGCTTCCAGTACCTCGGCTTTCCAAAGTTAGCCTTTCTTTTTGTAAAGAAGTGTGGCGGGTGCCAAAATCGTATTTAAAGCCTAACTCTTGGCCGTTTCCGCGAAAATAGGGTGAGTCTAAGGGACTAATCAAACTAGCGACAAACCTTTCAATCGAGGTATTTTGAGGCAGTTTAGATTCTAATTGCTGCCGCAAACACTGTTGAATCTGTCTAACTTGACTGCCAAAACGCTCCTCAATTTCCGGCGGTAAGTTAACAGTGGCAGAATCTGCTTGGGGTTCAAAAGAACCCAAGGGTTGCCGCACTTGCTTGTTGGAAACATCCGCAGCAATGGTGTCAATATCAATTAGCAAGCGGCGGCTGTCTTCTGATACGCTAAACGGGTTTTTAGTCTGCAATGTTTCTAAAATCTTGTCCAGCAAATCGCCATAGTCTACTGGCACTAAATCGCTGGCATCCAATCTTAAGATGTTCACCCTGTTAACTCCTTTAAAAAGCTTGAATCCACTCTTTCACATCGTACTCAGTCCAAACCCCATTTACCCAATAAGGATCGGCTTCCACCAATTCTCGCACGGCCGCCTCATCTTCTGCTTCGTAAATTGCAAAAACTTTTGTTAAATCTTTTGTAGGCCCGATCGTACTTAACACGCCCGATTCCTTCTGCTTAGCCAATCCGGCTAAATGAGCGTCTCGAAACGGAGCGCGTTTTTCGAGAACGTCTTCGCAGTAACTTCCCCACATCACATATTTGGTCATATTTTTTAGCCTTAGATGAATTTGTTTAAAAGTTATTGTACAATAATAGTAGCAGGATTTGACGAGTTTTTATAGGGTAAAATTGATTAACCGCAGAGGGCGCAGAGGTCGCTGAGGAAGAGAGGGGAAGAAGAGAGAGGTTTGTTAGAGAGAAGGAGGTTACTATGACTTTATTAGACATTCGTCTGCTGACAGTTCATGAATATGACCGGATGACGGAAATTGGTATTTTTGACGAAGATGAACGGGTGGAATTACTAGCAGGACAGATAGTAAAGATGGCAGCAAAGGGAACAGCTCACGGTGCGGCGATTGCGCGCACGAAGATATTATTGGATAACCGTTTAGGAGAACAGATTTTTGTGCGGCTGCAAGACCCGGTTCGGATGAATAATTACTCGCAACCTGAACCGGATATTTCTGTAGTTATACCAGATCCACTTTACTATGAAGACCACCATCCAATTCCTTCAGAAATTTATCTGATTATTGAAGTTGCGGATACTACGCTGAGAACGGATTGCGGGATTAAAGCGAAAATTTATGCTGAGTCGGGAATTACTGATTATTGGGTTTTGGATGTGAATAATCGGCAACTCCACGTTTTTCGAGAACCGAGTCAGGATGGTTATCAAAGTCGGGTGATTCTTGCGGATGGTGATAGTATTTCTCTTTTGCGGTTTCCTGATAGTTCTTTTTTTGTGCGGGAGATGTTGCGGCCGTTAAGTTATTAACTTGTTCAACAAATTTAGGACTCGCTTGGCCACAGAAACCGGGTTTCTCTGTTAATAGTTGGTTGATGGCGGTACATCTTGGAAGAAACCCGGTTTCTTAGTCTTTGCGTGTAAGAAATCGAGAGAGGGCAGGCACTTTTAGCACCGCCCCTACAATTAGCTTCTCAAACTAACGCCGAATTTCTCAACTAAAACATCGCGCACTTTTTGTTGGGCCGGTTCGACATCGGTTTCGCTCAAAGTTCGATCGCCCGCGCGGTAAATTAACCGAAAAGCCAAACTGCGCTGTCCCGCCGGTACGTTGTCGCCCCGATATTCGTCGAACAATTCCACTGAATCCAGCAAACTACCCGCCGCCTTTTTCATCGCACTCTGCATCTCAACAACCGGAACTTCAATCGGTGCGAAAAACGCAATGTCTCTGTCAGAAGCGGGGAAACTCGAATAATTCGCGAATTTGCGAGTTAAGTTGTGCGATCGCCCTAATTCACCCAACAGCACCGCTAAATCTAATTGAAACACGTAAACCTGCTCAGGCAAATCCTTTTCCTGCTGCAATTGCGGGTGCAACTGTCCAAAAACCCCTAAATGTTTCCCGTTTAACGATAACGCAGCCGTGCGGCCAGGATGCAAGCGTGTATTAGAGGAATCGCTTTGATATTCCACCGACAAACCCAACTCTTGAAATGCGCTTTCCAAAATACCTTTTGCCTCAAACCAAGTCAAAGGTCGATCGCGCCCTCCCTGCTGCCATTTCCACACAGTCGGATCGCCGCCGATAATCCCCGCAACTGCATCGGCTTCCTTCATTGCATCCCCATCTTTCCAGAAAATGCGGCCGACTTCAAAACCGTTTAGTGCGCCATTTCCCTGTTCCAAATTGTACTGGAAAGCATCAATCAAACCCGACAGCATTTCTGTCCGCAAAGCCGAATACTCCACAAACAGCGGATTCGCCAGCACCACCTGATTGTCTCCCTCTGTTTTCACCAAAGAATAGTGCATCAACTCCGTCAAACCGGCCGCCCGAAAAGCAGATCGCACATTCCGAATTGCCGCGTATTCCGGTGACAGATAACCGGGTTCCGTTTTGCTGGGCAAAGTATCGCAGAAATTGTCATAACCGTGGAGTCTGGCAACTTCTTCAATTAAGTCAATTTCCCTTTCTAAATCGCGGTAACGGTAAGGAGGAACAGTTATCCCAAACACCCGTTCTTTTTCCGTTGGAACAACTTCGCATCCCAAGGCTGTCAGAATATTTTTTACCTCTTCCGGTTCCAGATATTTAGAACCGCCCGTTTGTCCTCTTTTCAACTGCCCCAAAACCAGATTTACTCGGTCTAAACGCAATTCGAGCGATCGCGAAAAACTCAAATCCTCGCCCGAACTCGCCGTTTTCTGCACCGTCGCAGTGCCTCCAGCCAACTCCAAAATTAGGGCAACAGCGCGGTTGCAGGCCGTCGTCAAGGCCGCCTGATTCACCCCCCGTTCGTAGCGGATCGAAGCCTCGCTCCGCAGGCCTTGAGCGCGCGCAGAACGGCGAATCGTTGCCTGGTCAAAAATCGCGGCTTCCAAAACTAAATTTTGCGTTCCTTCGTGAACTTCCGTATCTTCGCCACCCATTACCCCAGCTAAGGCAACAGGTTTGTCGCTAGCCGTAATTAACAGATTTTGAGCTTGCAAATTGCGGTTTTGTCCGTCCAAAGTTTTGAAGGATTCCCCTGATGAAGCAAAGCGGACGCCGATGCTGATATCTTGAGTACCCGTGAAAGATTGTAGGCGATCGCGATCGAAAGCGTGCAGCGGTTGTCCCCATTCCAGCAAAATGTAATTAGTTACGTCAACTACATTATTAATTGGCCGCACTCCCGCCGCCTGCAACCGCTGCTGCAACCAAGCTGGAGAAGCAGCAATTTTCACACCTTCAATTGCCGTGCCGATGTAAATCGGGCATCCTTGCGGTTCGGATATTTCTACTGCCAAACCAGGAGTTTCTTTGCCCTCAATCGCCACACCATTCGCTTCGGGAATTCTCAAACTCGCCCCAGTCAGCGCCGCCACTTCCCGCGCTACACCCACCATGCTCAAAGCGTCAGCCCGGTTGGCCGTTGCTGTCAAGTCTAAAATCACGTCATCTAAACCCAAAAGCGGGCGAATATCGCTGCCCAATTCGGGATTTTCTAACTCAAAAATGTGAATCCCGGCTGACTCTTTAGATAGTCCCAATTCTGCCAGGGAACAAATCATTCCTTCGGAAGGAACGCCCCGCAATTTAGCAGGTTTAATCTTTAAATCAATAGTCGATAAATAAGTGCCGACAACAGCGACAGGCACGTAAATGTCTGCTCTAGCGTTGGGTGCGCCGCAAACAATATTCAAAGCTTCACCAGAGCCGACATCCACTTGACAAACTCTCAATTTGTCTGCATTCGGATGCTGTTCGCAGGCGATGATTTTGCCCAAAACTACACCGCTTGCCCACGGGCGGCGGTCTTCGATATCTTCGACTTCAAACCCGGCCATTGTCAGGGTTTCGGCTAATTCTTCCGGGGATATCGACACATCCACCAATTCCCGCAGCCAGTTTAGAGAAATACGCATAATTTAGTCAGTAGTTAGTTGTCAGCGATCGGTAGTTATTAGTCATTAGTCTGCGCCGGCAGGCTTCGACTGTGCAGTCACAGAATTGATTCGGCAAAGCCTTTACTACCATAATAATTTAAATTTGTCAATAGTTTTGCGGTATACATAAGCAAAAACGAGCGATCGGCCCAAAGGTAGATGTCTACTGGGGGATGAGTAGCATTCTCATTCCGAGAATGAGGTATGCTAGATACATCTAACAAGGCAAAAAGCACTTAAGTTTAGAAAGACTTTACACAAAAAAGCACAACTTTAGCAAGTCTTTAAACTATCTTCAAGGATAATCAACCGAAAAAACTCACTGCAGCGAGATAATCAAAATAGGGAAAAGATATCGGCATAAAAGACTTAGGTGCAATTCCAATTCGCAATCGAAGGCACGGCTTGCCGAAACCTGATAGATTAGTATGTCTACCAGAAGCAGGAACAGGCTATTTGTGCAGTCGAGCGGCGCTGACAAGATCAGAACAACATAGGCAAACTCAATCAATATGAGCTACTGCGTAAATCCGGGCTGTCCCCATCCTCAAAACCCTGCTGACTCTATTCTTCAGTGTCAGACTTGCGGCGCGCGGTTATTGCTGCGCGCTCGCTACCGAGTTATTGAACCGTTAGGACAAGGAGGTTTTGGAGCTACTTTTCTGGCAAAAGACATCTCTTTGCCCGGTCAACCGAGTTGTGTAGTCAAGCAACTGCGACCCAGTAGTTCGTCGCCGCGAGTTTTAGAAATGGCGCGGGAATTATTCAAGCGAGAGGCAAAAACCCTCGGCCAACTGGGCGACCACCCGCAAGTACCGAGGCTGCTAGACTATTTTGAAACCGAACAGCAATTTTACTTAGTTCAAGAGTATGTTAGAGGCTCGACTTTGAAACAAGAAGTCAAGCACTCAGGCCGTTTCAACGAATCTGACGTTAAAAATTTTCTATTAGAAATTCTGCCAGTAGTGCAATATATCCACAGCCAAGGAGTAATTCACCGAGACATCAAACCCGCAAATATTATTCGCCGAGTTCAAGACGGGCACTTAGTTCTGATTGATTTCGGAGCGGTAAAAGACCAAGTTAGCCAAACAATATTATTAGACCCCGCCGACCAAAGCGCCAACACGAAATTTTCAGTCGGCACATTTAGTTTTGCTCCGCCGGAACAAATGGCGCTGCGGCCGATATTTGCCAGCGACATCTACGCGGTGGGGATGACTTGCTTGTACTTGTTGACAGGAAAGTCGCCCAAGGATTTAGATTTTGATGGAGTAACCGGCGAAATTGTTTGGCAGCCCCACGTTCAGGTCAGCGCATATTTTGCGCGGATTCTCGAAAAAATGCTAAAGCCGATGGTTGGCCACCGCTTCCAATCGGCAGCAGATGTCCTCAGAGCTCTCTCTGGCGAATTTGAAGACCCAAGTCTTGTCGATGGCTTGGCAACTCAATTCAACGGCTCTTCTCGTACTGTTGAAGAACCGACAATATTTAATGACGAGGGTTCTTCGTGGTCACCGCCGAGGAGTAAAATTAATCAAGATTTACGATCGAACCACACCCGCGCTGGTAGAACTTCCTTGGGCCAATCTGGGAACACGGGGATGCAGCCCAGAGTTTCCCGGACTCTGGCTGAGTCCGGCAGAACTTTCGGAACGGTTGGACATTCTAGCGACAATTTAGCAGCGTCAAAGGTATCGAAAGTTGCTCCTAAGTGGGACACCAACAGCTTGCGAGCGGCATATTTTAAAGGCAAGCGCGATTTTGCTGACTGCGAACTGTCTGGCCTGCAACTGCAAAAATTGCAGTTAGCGGGAAGTAATTTTTATCAGGCTAGGTTGGTGAAGGCAAATTTGCAAGCAGCGGATTTGTCGGGGGCGAATTTGGGTCACGCCCGGTTAATTCAGGCGAATTTGCGAGATGCTAATTTGACTGAGGCTTATTGCAGCACTGCCAATTTTGAAGGGGCGGATTTCCGAGGTGCTGACTTGACGGGGGCTTATTTGACTAAGGCGAATTTGCGGGGAGCAAATTTGTGCGGGGCGAATCTTACCAACGCTACAGTTTCTGACGAACAACTGGCAATGGCAAAGACCAATTGGCTTACTGTTAAGCCGGATGGTAAGCGGACTTTTGGATTTTAAGCAGTCATTTGTCAGTAGTCAGTAGGCAGTAGGCTGTAGGCAGTTGTCATAAGTTAACAGTCAACAGTCAACAGTCAACAGTCAACAGTCAACTCCCCCAGTCAGGTGAGTCGTCAGGAGGAAGTTCGATCGCCGATCGGCCGCCTAAATTAAAAACTAGGAATGGAGGATTCGATCGCACCTAAACATGAAACTGCTCAACCGCCGCACTCGAACGCTTCTGTACACCGGCATCCTGGCGCTGGCCTACTTTGTTACCGGAAAACTCGCAGCGTCGATGCTGGGACTGGTGAAAGCCGAAGCCTCCCCCGTGTGGCCGCCCGCCGGTATTGCTCTAGCGGCACTGCTACTGCAAGGGCGACGGATGTGGCCGGGAATTGTCCTCGGTTCAGTGCTGTTAAACTCTACCGGCGGTGTACCGTCGGCTGTCATTGCCACATCGGCCTTTAGCGTCACCCTGCAAGCGCTGGCTGGAGAGGCTTTGCTGACTTGGAGCGGATTTTCTACTAAACTCGATCGACTGCGAGATGTTCTGGCTTTAGTAGCGGGGGCTGTCATCGGGTCTACTTTACTAGGCTCTATCCTCGGCAACTTGGGTACGTGCATTTTTGGTTGGGCTCAGTGGAGCAATTTCTCTCGCAACTGGTGGACTACGTGGCTGGGAGACGGTATGGGAATTTTGATTGTGACGCCTGTGCTCCTGACTTTGAACCACGCGGTTAACAGTTTTAAATTTCCACTCAAACTGAGATGTTTCATTATTCTCAATTACTTGTTTAGGAACAGGCAAGATGCCTGTTCCACAAGAGATGAATTTTCTTGTGGAACAGGCATCTTGCCTGTCCTTGATAATGGTGTAAAATGTGAGATAAAACCTGGGATTATTTCAAGTTTAAAAACATTTTTTAACTGGGACAGTTACCCATCACAAGTTACAAATTATTCCAGGAGATTTTCGGCAAAGTCAAACCGCTATAATCTTCTATTTTTAATTGTTAATTATTCCGAAATCGCGCTCTGGCTGACTCTCTTGCTGAGCGTGAGCTGGCTGTTTTTTTGCTCAAAAACACAAGCGGCTATCGCTCTGTATCCGCTGGAGTATCTGCCTTTTCCTCTGATAGTTTGGGCCGCTCTGCGGTTTCAACCGGCAGGAGCGATTTTTGCTTATTCGATCGTCTCTTACATCGCGATTTGGGGAGCAGTACAGGGAGGCGGCCCGTTTTTGGCCAAAAGCGATAATCTCAAACAGGCGGTTTTATTTTTACAAGCTTTTACCGGTACGATCGCCCTTGTGGCTCTGATGTTGGCCGCCGCCGTAGCAGAACGCCAGCAAGCGCTCTTTGAGGTGCGCCGCACGGCGGCCCGGCTGCGCGATCGCGAAGCTAGTTTAGCCAACGCTCAGCGCATCGCTCAGTTGGGAAATTGGGATTTAAATTGCGCCGCCCTCACAGCAACTTACAACTGCCAAGAATCCGCAGAACATCATATATCCCATATCGAATTGCGGTGGTCAAACGAACTTTACCGCCTCTTGGGTTTTGCTCCTGGAACTGTCAAACCGACACCATCCGTTTTTTTGCAAGCTGTACATCCAGAAGACAGAGAATTGGTGGCGCGATCGCAGCGCCAAGCTATGTTGGAACGCCAAGCCTATTGCATTAACTACCGAATTGTGCTGCCAGATGGCTCCGAACGCACTGTCTGCGAACAGTCGGCAATTGAGTCAGGGGCGATCGCCGCCACAGTCCAAGACGTTACCGAACGCCACCGCGCGGAAACCGCTTTGCGGGCGTCCTCCGATCGCGATCGCTTGCTCTCAGAAATCGCCCTGCGAATTCGCAACTCCCTCGACCTCGAAGAAATTCTCAATACTACTGTTGCCGAAGTCCGGCAATTTTTCAAGGCAGACCGCGCTTTCATCGGTATTGTGGACACGGACGGGGTAAATCTTCCTAGCCCGGTGTACGGTAAGGTTGTGGCTGAGTCTGTGGGAGGCCAATGCCGTTCTCTTTTGGGGTGGGTACTCGCTGACGAGAATCAGCTCGAAAACCAGAAAACTTTTTATGCTAACAACCGCGTCCGAGCTATCTCCGATACTGCTAGCGTTCAACAGAGCGTTCCAATTGCCCAATTGTACAGCGATTATCAAATTAGAGCGACGTTAAATGTGCCGATCTTCCTGGGGGATGAATTGTTCGGGATCTTGGCCGTCAACCAGTGTTCCGGGCCCCGCCAGTGGCAGGAATTTGAAATTGATTTGTTGGAAAAACTCGCTACCCAAGTGGCGATCGCCCTACAGCAAGCCCAACTTTTGCAGCAGGTAAAAGCTCTCAATGCCAACTTGGAATCTCAAGTGGAGGAACGCACCCGCCAACTACAGCAAAAAATGCACGAGTTGCAAGAAAGCAACCGCCTGAAAGACCTATTTTTGCACGCAGTTTCTCACAATCTCCGCACTCCTGTTATGGGAATGTTAATACTGCTGAAAAATTTGCTCAACAAATCGCCCTCTGACTCTCTACAAGATGTTCCGGTTTCTCGATCGATTTTGCAGCGCATCGTTCAGGCCAGCGAACACCAGTTGACTATGGTTAATACCCTGCTCGACGCTCACGCTAGCGAGGTGAAAGGGATTGTTCTCCATACTGTACCGCTGCATTTGCCGTCTTTAGCTTCAGCCATTGTTGCCGATTTAGAACCGATGCTGGCCAAAAATCAAGCAACTTTGACGTTTGAAATTCCGGCGGATTTGCCACAAGTCAATGCCGATCGCCAACACTTGCAGCGGGTGCTAGAAAATCTGTTGACTAATGCTATTAAACACAATCCTCCGGGAGTCAATATAACTTTTAAAGCCGAGGTAATTGAAGTTGAAACAGCGCTAAGTTATGAAGAAAATTCCCAGGCTTTAACATCTCCAACTACTCAGATTGCCCGCTGTATCGCTAACCGGATACCTGCTGCGGGCGATCGTCCTAGGATGGGCGAAACCACCCAGAAAAATCAGGAAACCCTGGCCAAATTCAACCTCGACGGCAGTTGCAAAATGCCCCGCTATCAGGGCCAAATTGGCAATATCGGCAGCAAATTGCCGGGTGTCACCGTAAAAATGGTTCGCTGTACTGTAACAGATAATGGAGTGGGAATCAGCGCCAAACAGCGGGAATCTTTGTTTGAACTTTACGTTCAAGACCCTAATAGCCGACAATTAACAGGGTTGGGTTTGGGATTGTACCTCTCCAAGCAAATTATCAAAGCTCACGGCGGCTCGATCGGCGTCGAAAGCACTCCCGGCGGTGGTTCGACTTTCTGGTTTTCGCTACCTGTTGTCAACTCGGACGATCGATCTTTGTCAATCTAAAATCTCAAATCTAAAATCTAAAATGATATGAAGTCTTTGGGCAAGGCAAAATCAGTTCAGGCATTAACAGTTTACGAGGTGTGGCGCGATCGCTTCCTCCGAGATCGGCTGCGCCCTGCTGTCGGAATTGCCATCTTTTTTGCCTTCACAATAACGGTCTATTTTGTGGGCGAAAGATTCTTAGCTCGCCAGGAGTTTGAAAGTGTTTATTTGTACACTAGCGCTGCTGTAGAATTGGGTTTGTTGACCTGTTTTGTATTGCAAAAAACCTCCTTTGGACAGCGCTATCCCGGTTTGCTATTTTTGGGTTTTTCGTGGTCGCTGACGGTGGTTGTACAGATTGGGCTAGCTGTCGCACAAGTCGGGGACTTACCAATTTTTACCTGGAGTTTAGCGTTTCTGATCCAAGCTACGCTGATGCCCGTCCGCTGGCGCCTCCACCTAATTTCTCAACTCGGCGTTTTGTTTTGCCACGTCGGGATAAATTTGGTTTTAAATCTAAGTTTTGCTAAGTATACTGCTTTTAAGTTGACCGGGTTGTACTTGTATTTGTTTTGGTTTTGTTTGATTTGCGATTTGTCGGTTTATTGGTACGAATGTCTGCAACGGAAAGAGTTTAGTACCAGGCGTGAGTTGGAATCTGCTTACCAGCAGTTGGAGGCGGCGGAGGCGAAGTACCGCAGCATTTTTGAGAATGCGGGCGAGGGGATTTTTCAAAGCACTCCCGATGGTCGTTATATTACTGCCAATCCAGCTTTGGCGCGGATTTACGGCTGCGATTCCCCGGAAGAAGTGACGACAAAGTTTACTGATATTGAGCGGCAGTTGTACGTCGATCCGGCTCGCAGAAATGAGTTTTTGCGATCGATCGAGGAAAGCGGCACAGTATCGGATTTTGAATCTAAAATTTACCGCTGTGACGGCAGTATTGTCTGGATTTCCGAGAAGGCGCGGGCGGTACGAGACAGCAGCGGCGCCCTGCTTTATTATGAGGGTTTAATTGAGGATATCACGCAGCGCAAACAAGCACAAGAATCGCTACGGCTGTTTATCCACGCTCTTTCTCACGACTTGCGAAACCCGGTAGCGGGAATGTTAATGGTACTGAAAAATTGGCAAACGAAAACCGGGGATTCGATCGCAATTCCCCGTTCTATTTTGGAGCGGATGATTCAAGGTAGCGAGCAGCAATTGCGCTTGATAAATTCGCTGTTGGAAGTTCACGCCGGGGAATTGCGCGGTTTGGTTTTGCACTGCGAATCGGTTGACTTGAAAGCGATAGTTGAAGCTGCTGCGACAGATTTGGAACCTTTAATGAATGAGGGTAAAGCTACTTTTAAAAATTTATTGCCGGATGATTTGCCAGCCGTGAATGCGGACAAAACTCAGTTGTGGCGTGTGTTCTCTAATTTAATAGCTAATGCTTTGAAACACAATTTTCCGGGACTGAATTTAACTGTTTCTGCTCAAGTAATTAATGGGGAAAAATTAACTATAAATCAAAGCACAGCAAAACAAAACATCGACAAATTACCGATTACTAATCCACAATCCCCCATTACCAATTCCCAATCCCCAATCCCCAATCCCGGAAGTAGGATGATTTACTGTACCGTGAAAGATGACGGGGCGGGAATATTGCCGGAACAGTGCGAACATCTTTTTGACCTTTACGTTAGGGGCGATCGATCCCGACACTCCGTTGGTTTGGGTTTGGGTCTATATCTTTGTCGGCAAATTATTGGTGCTCACGGCGGCCAAATAGGGGTAATTAGCACTCCCGGTGCTGGGGCAAGTTTTTGGTTTACTTTGCCCCTGGCTGAGAATTTTAGGTAATTTTTTGGTATTTTAAATTACATTTAATCTAGCAATTGTGCCAAATATTTAGAACGTTATTAATTGCTGAAACCATTGCCAAATATGCTTCTTCGTTCTGCAGTGGCTATACTTGTGTTGTGCCGTCGCAGGTTCTTTTTGAGTGCTTCAAGCCAAATCTATCGCTCGGAATATTTCGCTCGGACTATTGATATTAATTTAAAACCGTGGTATAGTGACCCAAATGTTTTTAAAGGAAAAAATAAATTTCCGATCTTCACATTTTCTTTAGAAACATCATTTAATCTAGAAAATCTCTAAAACTAGATAAAAAATATGCAATTTATGTTTGTCGAGCAAAGCTCAGAAAATACAGCTAAGTACGACTCAGCTAAGTACGACTCAGCTAAATATAACGAGCGGTCGTTCTCAACTTTAATTCGGACTCTCCGTCTTTCCCAAGGTTACTTTTCTTTCGTTTTAGTCAACTGCAACTCGCTGGCTTTGCGGCAGCAAATAGTCGATCGGCTGCAAGTAAATTGTCCCGTGAAACCGCGACAACTGTTTTTGCCCAAATCGGCGACAACTCTCTACACGACAATCGCAGCAGAAATAGATGGCGAAAAGCCTCCAGCTTTAATGCTCCTCGGTTTGGAATCAGTGGAGCCGATCGATCGATTGCTCGTTTCTACCAACCTATTATGCAGCGAATTCAGCAAAAAATTTTCCTTTCCCCTCGTCTTTTGGGTGACGGATGAGATCCTGAGAAAAATCATTCGCACCGCCCCGGATTTATACAATCGAATGACGACAATTAGATTTATCAGTAATTAGTAATCAGCCCATCGATTTTAGATTTTAGATTTTAGATTTTAGATTTTAGATTTTTAACAGTCAACAGCCCATCGATTTTAGATTTTAGATTTTAGATTTTAGATTTTAGATTTTAGATTTTTAACAGTCAACAGTCAACAGTCAACAGTCAAAAGCCAACTGTCAACTCTCAACAGTCAACTGTTAAATTCCGCTTCCCAAATCAGGACTAATTCTCGCGCCGCCGCAGTTCCCTCAGCAGGAAAACTTGCCAAAAAGTCTTTATCAGCCCCCACGTCGTAAGGCCCTTCCTTAAACTCCAAAATCACAGTATCCTGTGTCAAAGCTACTAACGTTTGACACTCTCCGGGCTAAAGCCACGGAGATTCTTAAGACTTAAGTCTTAAACGCGCTGTCAAATCGCATCTACACGCTCGAAACAACTACTTGGACGAGAAGTATTGCTGTTGCGCTTACTTTTGTTTTTAGATCGCTTTCTGATTCCATCAATAATCCAGTTAGGTACGCTCAACGACTCACTATTACGTGTTTGGACAGGCTCGGCATTGCCGAGTAGCGATCCAACCCAGGAGTTTCACCTTATGAAATCGTTTCAACACGTAGATGGTTGTTCTTACTTGCCTGTCTAAATTATAAACTTTAGCTGAGGATTTATTAGATATTTTAACAAAGTTTTATAATTAAAGCCGTCAAGCTTATGACGGGGCTTCAAACCCAATTTTTTGGTGAACAAATGGGCTAGTCTGGGATCATCGTTATCAGCATCTCTTGACACATGGAAATCGCAACTCAGGTGCGTATCACTAAGGCAATGCGTTTGTCAAGTATCTTTAGAAAAAGTATTAGCCCGATCGCCCTTTTGACTATTCTAGTCTGCGCCAATACCGTTTTTGCATCTGAACCGACGGCGGCACTGTTGGTTCAGCAGCAATTCTCACAGCAGCAACTTAAAGAAGAAATTCGCGATCGAGTTCAAGAAGAAGTTGACATTGCCTTCGGGCGCACGGCGGTACTGCTTAACGGGCTGGTAATTGCCCTAACTTTGTTTCCGGCAGCAGCCGGAGTCGGGGTTTGGTTTCTGTTGAGCAAATTGTCCAAGCAGACAACAATTGCCCGCCAAGAAATTGAAAGTCTCCATTACGATACAATCTCTCAATTAAAACTATTAATTTCCGACGCTGAAACTATCTTAGGCGAAATTCAACACCAAAATCACTCGGCAGAGGCAGAAACAGACCTTTTATTCCCCGATGCCCAAATTCAAGAATTTGCTCCGGTTAACTATGGCAATTACCAACAGCTATTGACGGCCGCCGACTATGCTAAACAGGGAGATGCTTGTTTCTTTGAAAACCGTTATCAAGATGCGATCGCAGCTTACGATCGGGCCCTGCAAATTCAGCCGGATTTAGCCGATACTTGGAATAACCGAGGAGTAGTGCTCACAAGAATGCAGCGGTATCCAGAGGCGATCGCCTCCTACGAACAAGCTACTACAATTCGCCCCAATTATCCCGACGCTTGGAACAATCGAGGCGTGGTATTGTTGGAGTTGCAGAAGTACCAGGAGGCGATCGGCTGTTACGAACAGGCAATTCAAGCCAAACCCGATTATGCCGATGCTTGGAACAACCGAGGCGTTGCGTTTTCCAAAATGCAGGAGTACGAACAAGCAGTAATTTCTTACAATCAAGCCCTACAAATTAAAAATGATTATACTGACGCTTGGAACAATCGAGGCGTTGCACTCTCCAAATTGCAAAAATACGAAGCTGCGATCGCATCCTACGACAATGCGGCTAAAATCCGGCCTGACTTTTACAGAATTTGGTACAACAAAGCCCGATGTTATGCACTACAAGGTAAAATTGAATTAGCCATTGAAAATTTAAAGCGCGCCCTCAATCTCAATCCCAATGTGTGTAAAGAGTTGGCAAAAAGTGAAGCTGATTTGGAGAAGATTCGCGAACACGACGCATTCAAGCAGTTGATTAATTGATCGGAACTAAGTAGATGAGTGGGAAAATACATACAGCCTATTCCAGGTTTATGGAATGTAGGGACAAAGGTTTTCGCCGTTTCCCTACGGAGATATGACGCTAGGCGGGGGTACTTCATAAGCGTGGAATCTGCTGTAATACCAATTTTAAAAAAGAATGCAACAGTATTCTTCTTCCCCCCGCAATGCAGCGGGGGGCTAGGGGGGGTCGAAGAGTGTTGCACGATTTTAGAGAATTAGTATTACTTCTGTTTGATTACTACCAAAGTAATGTCATCAAATACTTTTTGCTCCCCGATGTATCGTCGCACGTCGTCAATAACCGCTTGCTTGATTTCTGCTGCTGACAGTTCCCTGTTAAGGACAACAACTTCAATCAATGGCTCGATACCGTATTGATTTTTCTTCATATCAAAAGCTTCGGTAATTCCATCTGTGTAGAGTATGACAACATCCCCCGAATTCAACTGTATTTCAGTAGAAGCAATGAAATCGGCAATATCTGCTTCCAAGGCGATGGGAAACCCTAACTCGATGGTATCAATCCGCTCTACTTCGCCGCCGTCACGAACGACAATCACCTCTTCGTGCTGTCCGCTCAAATGCAGGGTGTTGTCCCGATATTCTAGCAAAGAAAGGCTCATATTTTTACCGGAATCCATGCGCTCTACGTTATCAAAAAGCGTTTGGTTGACTGTCTGTAATAATTTAACGGGGTCGGTTTCCTTGTGAACCAGCAAAGTGCGAATTGCTGTTTGCGCCATAATCATTAACACGCCGCTTTCTAAACCGTGTCCTGTCACGTCGCCGATCCCAATGGTGGCTTTACCGCCGTGATTTAGTACGTCGTAGTAGTCGCCACCAACTTCATCAGCCGGTTCCATGAATGCAGCAATTTCTAGCCCTGCAATTGACTCTAATTCCTGCTGTTGAGGCAAAATCATTTGTTGCAGGCGGCGGGTTACGTCTAGTTCGGCACTCATGCGAAGGTTTTCTACTTTTAGCCGTTGGTTCAAAACCAATATTTCTTTATTAGCTTGGGCTAATTGTGCGGTGCGTTCTTCTACTTTTTGTTCTAGGGTTTGATAAAGTTGGGCATTTTCTAAGGCGATAGATGCCTGGGAAGATAGGAGTTTTAAAACTTCTATTCGCGCTGGGGTAAATACTTTTTCTGCTAGGTTGTTTTCTAAGTAAACTACGCCCATGAAGCGACCTTGATTGATGATGGGAGTACAGAGTATGGATTTGGTTTGATGGGCAACAATATAGGGGTCTGCGGCAAACATTGCCTCGGTGGTAGCATTGTTTAAGACGGCAGGTTTTTTGGTTCTTTCAACATAGTTGATGACGCTCATGGGGAGGATTTCGGGGAGGGGCAGATGGGGGATTTGTGAGAGGGTGATGTTGTCGCCTTCGACTTGTCCGACGGCTTCTACGGTGAATGTGTTTGAGTGTTTGAGCAGCAAATATCCGGTTTGTGCGCCGGCATTTTCTATGGCGATTTTGATTAGTTTTGCTAGCAATTCACTGAGGACTATTTCACTGGAGATGGCTTGGGCGGCTTTGAAGACGGAGGCTAAGTCAAATCCTTCTGAATTGCCGCTGCTGGTGATGATGGTGGCTAAGGTGAGGCTGGTTTCTGGGGGTTTTTGAGCGTTGATTTTGGCGAAGAATTGCGGATATCGGGTTTCTAAGTCTTTGACTTTGGCTTTGGCTCCCCAGCGGATGTAGCAGTAGTATGCTTCTAGTAGGAAGAAGCGGGCCATGTTTTCTTGGCCGCGAGTTAGGTGAAATTCGCCGGTGAGTTCGTTGGCGAGGGCTTCTTCTTGGGTGTATTGCTGTTCTCTGGCTCCGGTGATGGCCGCATCGTAGAGGGTGAGGGCTGCGGGGTAGTCTCCTAAAATTCGGGCTTTTTCGGCTTCTACTAGCTCGTATTTGTGTTGGTAGTTGGCGGGGCAATTGTTAGCCCAATATCTCATTGTTTGTTGATTGGTGGCTACTTGTTCGAGATATTCTGTCTGTTCGGTTTCGCTGACGTGGGGATATTGAGCGAGGAGGCTGAGGGAGTAGTAAAAGTTGAGTTGTGCTGTAGCCATCAGACTGCCAGCAGGTGCTTTATATTTATCTGATTCTCGAGCATTCTCAACTGCCGCTTCTGGTTCTTTAAATAAATATGAAAGGAGGGTTTTAAAATAGTATAAAAAAAATAAGTTAAAATAGTTATTCATTTGTAATGCAGCTTTAATAAAAACTTTTTCATTATATTCATCACCAGTTAACTCAGTTGGTCGGTTTGAGTGACCCAGCAAATTCAAAATAAACTGCCGAATCCTATTTAAACCTTCAATAGAATAATCTTGTTTAAGATTTTGAATCAAATAAAGATATTCTCGACTTTCAGCTTCTAGAGATTCTAAGTCGCCTCCCAAATACAATTTATGCTCGTGATAGCTCAAAATTGCATAGCCGGCATACTCTAAATTTCCGGTTTCTAACCCACTATTAAAAGCCTCTTGCAAATAGTCTATGGTTTCCCTAACATGGTTTTTCCAGTGTTTAATAAATGCGTTAAAGCACTGTAGAACAATTGCTTTTATTTTTTGGGCATTAAATTGGTCCAGCAATCTTAAAGATAACTGACCAAATCTATATCCTGAGTCAATATCTCCAAAAGCACTCAAAAACATACCATAATTAACGTAAACGCTAGCAGCTAAAGGAGGATTGCCGTAATTTAAACAGATATCTACCATTGCAGATAAAAGCCGATATCCTAATGCAGGATTCGTCATATAAGAAGCAGGATTAACTTTTAAAAGAATCAAAATTGTGGCAAACTGATAAGGATCGGTCATTTCGGGAAGGTCTGCTAAATCCTCAATTTGTTTGTTTTCTTCTGCCAGTTTTCTTAAAATTGCCTGAATCAAAATTCCGGGAGATTCCGACATTTGAGACAGCGATACTCCCAATTTTTCCAGAACTTCCAGTCCTGTCTCTATTGCTTCTGAAAACCTATATTGAGAAATATAAGACTGAATTTTTACTTCGTAAACTTTCACCCTATCTAAAAGCGTTTTTGCTTCTTGTAACACAATTTCTAAAAGCTGCTCTGCCTGTTCAAAATTGGCGTTTAAATATTCAGATTCTACGGTTTCCACATAAATAGGCAGCGTTAAGTCATAATCACTCTGCCAACTATCGGCAGCCAGCAGTCCCAAACTGATATTAAAATAATTAACCGCCGCTTCAAAAGCTGCGGATGCTTTAGCTTTTTGACCTGCAATCAAGTTAAGTTCTGCTAACAGGTTTTTGTCTGACTGGGTAGCTAGTAGCGGTAATTCTTCTGTGGTTGTCTCTATGCCAAAATTCAATTGATTAACCAGGGCAAAAATATTGTTTTTGCGTTCTTCTGCTGTGGTATTTTGCAGCAGCAATTGACCGATTTGGAAGTGAGTTGATTTTTTATCGGTTTCGGGAATCAGAGAATAGGCAGATTGCTGCACTCTGTCGTGCAAAAATTTGTAATCTACTTTCACATCTTGCAGTCGCACTGATTCAGATTCCGACTCGACAAATACCAACGGAATTTTGTAGGCTTCCGACAGGGGCAAAATCAAACCCGCCTGAAGCGCTGGCCACAACTGCGCCCCCGTTACTAATTCTGATGCTTCGTTGACAATGGCTAAAACATCTAAGTTGAAAGTGTTGCCAACGCAAGCGGCAAGTTTTAAGGCTTTCTGAGTAACCTCTGGTAGCTTTTGAATGTTTCTAGCAATGAGTTCGACCACATTTAAATCGGTAATGCCAATGGCTTGGATTGCCTCGATATCCCATTGCCATTTATCGCTGCTGGCTTCATAATGCAGCAGGTTTTCCAAGGCGAGGGTTTTCAGCAGTTGGGTTAAAAAGAAGGGGTTGCCTTGGGTTTTGCTAAATAGGAGTTGTGAAAAGGATTGAATGCGTCTTGTGGCTGCCGATTCATTGAGAGTATCGGCAATCAGTTGGCTAACATGATTGATGGCTAAAGGTTGGACGGTGATGTTGTTGAGATTTGCCCCGGATTCGCGGATTTTTTCTAAGGTTTGAATTAAAGGGTGAGTGGGGTTGACTTCGTTATCGCGATATGCTCCAATAATTAACAAAAATTGGCTGTCAGAGTCACTCATCAGCAGTTGCATCAGTTTCAGGGAGGCTGCATCTGCCCACTGTAAGTCATCTAAAAACAGGACAACGGGGTGTTGGGGCTGACAAAAGACTTTGAGGAATTGTTGAAAAACTCGATTGAAGCGGTTTTGTGATTCTGTTGGCCCTAATTGTGGCACTTCTGGCTGCGAACCGATAATAAATTCTACTTCGGGGATGACATCAATAATGACTTGGGCGTTGGGGGTGAGGGCATCTAAGAGTTGATGTTTCCAACTGGCAATTTGTCCGGCATTTTCTGTGAGTAATTGGTTAATTAAGGCTTGAAAAGCGGTGATGATGGCTGAGTAGGGAATGTTGCGGTTAAATTGGTCGAATTTGCCGGAAATGAAGTAACCGCGTTGGCGGACTATGGGTTTGTGGACTTCGTTGACAATGGCGGTTTTGCCTATGCCGGAATAGCCGGAAACTAGGATCATTTCGCTGCTGGAAGGGGAAGGGGAAGGGGAAGGGGAAGGGGTAAGAGTTGATTCCTCGGTTTGATCCCCCCCGGCCCCCCTTGATAAGGGGGGAGTAAGAGTGGAGGAGGATTCTGCTTCTGAAGCATGGTTTTGAACCCCCCCGGCCCCCCTTGCTAAGGGGGGGGTAAGAGGTGTTGGGGTAAGAGGGGATTCTGCTGGTTCTAAAGCCCCCTTAGTAAGGGGGTTGGGGGTTAGAGATGTCGGGGTAAGAGTCGAGTGGCTAATTCTTTCAAAGGCGGCTAGTAATTCTATTACTTCCTGTTCGCGGCCGTAAAGTTTTTGTGGAATCAGGAGTTGGCTACCTTTGTCGCGGGTGGCAATGGCAAAAGGTGCTATTGTTCCCGTAGCAAGCAACTGATTTAAACAACTTTCTAAGTCAAATTTTAATCCCGCTGCGCTTTGATATCTCTCTTCTGCGGTTTTGGCTAAGAGTTTCATGACGATATCAGAAATAACTTGGGGAATTTCTCTAATTTCACAAAGTGGTAAAGGCTGTTTAGCTAAGTGACAATGTATTAATTCCATCGGCTCGACCGTGGCAAAAGGTAACTGACCCGCCAGCAGTTCGTATAAAGTCACTCCTAAAGAATAATAGTCGGTTCGGTAATCTACGGAGCGGTTCATTCGCCCCGTTTGTTCTGGGGAGAGATAGGCGAGAGTACCCGCTAGTTCCGAGGGGTTGCTAACAGATTGATTTTCTTGTTGCAGGCGGGAGGATATGCTAAAGTCAGTGAGTTTGACTTCGCCTGTGGTAGAGTTAATAATAATATTAGCCGGTTTAATATCTTTGTGAATAATCGAATGGCGGTGCAAATAATCTAAGGCATCTATTAAGACACTGGCAATTCTCAGAACTTCTGTTAAAGGGAAGGTTTGGTTAGTAAGTAACTGGTCGAGAGAGGAGCCGCCAAAATCTTCTAAGATTAGGGCAAAGCTATTGCGATAGTTTTCTAGGCTATAGACTTTGGTGATACTAGAACTGTCTAGGGGTTGGGCAATTTTGTATTCATTTCTGAGGCGGGTGACTTCTTCCAGAGTTGGGTACTCGGATTTGAGAAGTTTGACGATAACGGGTTGCTGGTCTGCTTCGCGGTAGCCTCGATAAACCAGACTTTTTACGCCGCTGTGAAGTTCTTGTACAATGCGATATCCGTTAAGTCCGAGCATAGTCCGTGCGCTATTTGGTATTGTACTTGTTAGTGATATTAACCTATCGGGAGTGAAAACCACTGTATCATCAAGAAAATCCGTAAAAATTCACATTTTGCACCACGATAAAAAAGCTGTAGGGGCTGGTTCGCCAACAATATATAACGATAACCAACAATCTAAATAAACCCGCCCAACCCCACCAATCGCCCACATCAACCAGAAATTTGCATCGAATATTACTATGTGGATGATGATTGTTCGTTGGGTGGGGCGGGTTTTCGAGATTGTTTGTTTTTGGCGATTATGGTTGGCGAACCCGCCCCTACAGCATTTAGGATGATACAATTCCCAGTCAAAGGCAAATGATATTATTTCTCTTTCTCAAAAAAGGGCGATCGCCAGTTTTCTCGACTCTGAAGCCTTGGGCTTTGCCGACAGTAAGCCAGGGCGCGGTGAGTAGTTGTGGATCGAAACTGTAGAGAACGCATCTGCTATACAATAACAGCAAAATCTATATTTCCCGCAAAAGGGAGCTAGGAGAAAATTATGGCTTTTCCCCAGGATTGGAGAAGTTGGGAAACACAAATAGCCCGACTGATTGGTCAAGCATGGTTGGACGAAGCTTTATATAATCGGCTACTCAACGAGCCCGCAGCCACGCTGCGAGACAATGGGTTAATTTTGGAAGATTTCGTAGAAGTCCAAGTAAATCAGGCTCCCGATGCAGTTCCCGTCCTTCGAGGTACTGAAGGGGAGACAGTGATTTACGAAATGCCCCTGCCTCCCAAACCCGATAATCTGACAGACGCAGAGATTAGCCGTTGGCTTGAGGGACGGTCTGAAAGATTCCCAGGCGGAATTATTCGGCTCAGTTGCTAAAGTCCCTTTAGCTTCCCCCAAGCTGCATCGGTAGCTTGCCAGTTTTTTAGCCCCGCTTGTTACTCGCAGCGGGGCCGCTTCAGAAGAGTTGGTGTTTCCGCAGTTGACAAGCGGATGAGGCTGTTGTACTGTATCGGCATTAATTGCCAGAACAAGATTAGGTTGATCTAACAGAGGAATATAATTATGTCAGTTTTGCAACAAGATTTGACGGCGAGCGAACAGGAAATGTCAAAGGCGATCGCCCTGGCTTGGTTAAGTAGAACTCTCTAGTCACAGCGGGGTCTCTCGATGAGAATTAGCTTTTCGGGCGATCGACTATATTTTATGTATAAGTTTAATTTTTTAAGATATGGAAACCGTAGGTATCGATAAAGATTGAGTGAGGAGGCGATCGTACAAATTGTTGATAAAACGAACGAATTGTGGTTTTCTGTTGCTAGTATTTGGGAAATAGGTATCAAAGTTGCGATCGAGATACAGCATATTCCATGTATATATGGTACACACAATCTTGTCGTAGGTAAGGTGCGTCGCCACCAGTCAATCTACAAGTTCCATTTAACTTCTCACAGCGACGCACCCTACAGAAACTTAAGCTTTTAGTCCGGCAGTCCTCTCGCTCACCCGGCAGTCCGCCAGGGGTTGAAACCCCTGTCTCATAGCGAAAGTCCTCTGAAAGAGGACTGAAGAACTGATTAGATCGGGTTCGGGTAACTGCTGATAATATTATGTCCGGTCGATCGCTAGTAATACAAACCTAACTTATTGTAATTGTGCGATCGGACATGATATTAGTCCTCTTTGAGAGGACTTTCGCTATGAGGCAGGGGTTAAAACCCCTGCCGGACTGTCGGTTGTATGTTAAGATCATTTGTTAATAATTATCAAGTATCTCAGCGAACTCGCCCCGGCTTTGATATTATCCTAAAATCTATTCAAAAATTATATTAAACACCATTCAGGATGCTCTACCAACCAAAGTTTAAAAATTGCTTCACCGTCGAAATCATCAAATCGGTAGGAGTATTCCTGATCTCCGAGTCAGATTCCTTCGTCCTCTCAGGCCACCTTTACGAACTATTAACCCCCTTAATCGACGGCCACAATACCTCCGATGAAATCGTCGCCAAACTGCGAAATCAAGCCTCACCCGCAGAAATTTACTATACCCTAGCCCTGCTAGAAAAACAAGGCCACCTCATCGAAAACGACACATCCCTCCCCGAAGAAACCGCCGCCTTTTACACTCTCTTAAACATCTCCCCCCAGCAAGCCGCATCCCGCTTGCAATCCCTGAAAGTTGCCGTCATTTCCTACAGCCAAATCCCAGCAGAAACTTGCATTAGCGCCCTAGAAACCCTCGGTATTCAAGTCTCAACCACCGCAGATATCACCCTAATCATAGCCGACGATTACCTGCAACCAGAACTGGGAGAATTCAACCAAAAATCCCTTCAAACAGGCCAACCTTGGCTACTCGTCAAACCTACAAGTTCCACAATTGCGATCGGCCCGATTTTCCACCCCGAAACCACCGCCTGCTGGGAATGTCTCGCCCAACGCCTGAGAGCAAATCGCCCCACCCAAAGCTTCATCCAGCGTCAAAATAACTACTCAAAACCCTTATTAAATCCCCCATCTTACCTACCTTCCACCTTACAAATGGGTTTAAATTTAGCCGCCACAGAACTAGCAAAATGGATTGTCCAAGGCGAAAATAAAAATTTAGAAAATACAATAATTACCTTTGACACCAAAACCCTCAAAACCACCAATCACACCATAACTAAACGCCCCCAATGCCCCGAATGCGGTCTACTTCCGCCCCAAGAAATCCAGCCCTTTGTCCTCCAAAGCCAGAAAAAAACCTTTACCGCCGATGGCGGACATCGCGGCTTTTCCCCAACCGAAACCCTGCAAAAATTTGACAGCCAAATCAGTCCCATAACCGGAGTTGTGCGCGGTTTACTCAAAGTTCCCCAAACAGCCAATGCTTTAACACCGAACTACTTAGCCGGCCACAATTTCGCTACGATGTTCGATGACTTGTACTTCCTCAAAGAAAACTTACGGGGCAGAAGTGCCGGCAAAGGCAAAACCGACGAACAAGCCAAAGCCAGCGCCTTGGGAGAAGCCATTGAGAGATATTCCGGCGTATTTCAAGGCGACGAAATTCGACAAAAAGGCAGCTATCAAACAATGGGAGAAACCGCAATTCACCCCAATGATTGCATGGGTTTTAGTGAAGTACAATATAGCACTCGCCACGACTGGAATAGAACCTGTAAAAGCTTCTTTCAAAGAGTCCCCGAACCCTTCGATGCCGGCAGAGAAATTGACTGGACACCAATTTGGTCATTAACTCATCAACGAGTCAAATATTTACCCACAGCTTACTGTTATTACGGCTATCCCAAACCCGAAAAACCCGACTGTTGGGCGGACTCCAACGGTGCCGCCGCCGGCAATACCAAAGAAGAGGCAATTTTGCAAGGGTTTATGGAATTAGTGGAGCGAGATAGCGTTGCTTTGTGGTGGTACAATCGGGTTAAAGTCCCCGCTGTTGATTTAGATAGCTTTCACGATTCCTACATTCAAGAACTCAGAAACTATTATCAAAGTATAGACCGCACTCTGTGGGTTTTAGACCTCACCAACGATTTTAACATCCCCGTTTTTGCCGCCCTTTCTCACCGCATCGACAGAGAAATCGAAGATATTATTTTTGGTTTTGGCGCACATTTTGACCCCCAAATTGCCCTGTCTCGCGCCTTAACAGAAGTCAATCAATCTTTACCCGCAGTATTAACTTTTAACAGCGATGGTAGCACAAATTACGGAGTTTCCGACGGCCTCACCGTTGAGTGGTACAAAACCGCCACCCTAGAAAATAAATCTTATTTAACGCCCGATACTTCCCAACCTTTAAAATTACTATCTGACTATCCCCACTTAGCCAGCGATGATTTAAAAGCAGACGTTGAAAAGTGCGTAAAAATAGCTGAAACATTAGGCTTAGAAACCTTTGTTTTAGATCAAACCAGGCCCGACATTGGCTTAAATGTCGTCAAAGTTATAGTACCAGGAATGCGGCACTTTTGGAAACGCTTAGCAGCAGGGCGACTTTATGACATTCCCGTGAAATTAGGCTGGCTAGATGCACCCATCCCCGAACACCAAATCAACCCATTCCCGATATTCTTTTAAGCTTAATTATGAGTGAAACCATCCCCCAAATCATCCTAACTTTTAAGCCAGAAATTTCTATAATTGAGGATGCCGAAAAAGGCTTAATTTTAAAAGCCCCCTACATCGACTTTAACCTCAACAAACTCTCTCCCGGAATTGTCGCCGCGATTAAAGTTATTTCTACCGCAGGCGCAACCGAAACAGCCCTAACTCAACTGGTAGTTTCTACCGATGGCAGTTCCGCCCTCGCTAAATTCTACTACTACCTAGAACAATTTGTCATCCTGGGTTTAGTTTACCATACCTTAGAAATAGACGGCAGTGCGATCGCTACAGCCGTCCCCATAGCCACACCCTATAAATGGCAATTATCAGACACAATTATTGATAATAACTATCAACTTTCACGCTTTGCCTATTGCCACTCAGAAAAATCACATCTTGTGGTAGAATCGCCCCTTTCCAAAGCGAAAATTATCCTCGAAGATTGGCGCAGTGCAGCTTTAATCAACGAAGTCTCGCAACCTAAAGCCATCTCGGATTTAACCAAAATTCCGGGGATTTCTGAACCCACTGCCCGATTATTTATCAGCTTTTTGTTAGCGACTGAAGTGCTATCATCTGTTAACAAGAATAGCAGCTTAGAACAAAGTGAAACTCTAACTCAATGGGAATTTCACGATTTATTATTTCACTCCCGCAGTCGCGGCGGCCGCCATTCTAATCTCATTGGCAAAACCTTTCGATTTTTAGGAGAAATCGAACCCACACCCGTACTCAAAGCCAAACCTTCCAACGAGATTATCAATCTTTATAAACCTGACATCGACAGTTTGAAACAAACAGATACACCGTTTACAGCAATTTTAGAATCAAGAAAGACAATCCGGCAACATGGAGAAAAACCGATTACTGTTGAACAATTAGGAGAATTCCTCTATCGTTCCGCGAGATTGCGCGAGATTGTCCCCAGAGATAACATGGATTGCAGCAATAGACCTTATCCAACCGGAGGCGCTTGCTACGATTTAGAGATTTATACTGCTATCAATTCCTGTGAAAATATTGAGGCTGGCTTGTATTATTATGCACCCGAAGAACACCAACTTTGTAAAATTTCTGGGAAAACAAAGCAGGTAGAAGCATTGCTAAAAAGTGCAGGATTGTCAGTACAGATAGAGGTAGAACCACAGATTTTAATTCTGCTATCCTCTCGGTTTTCGAGAGTAACTTGGGGCTATGAATCAATGGCCTATAGTCTAATATTAAAGCACGTTGGGATTTTGTATCAAACGATGTATTTAGTGGCAACAGCAATGAATCTGGCGCCGTCGGGAGTGGGCGGGGGAAATTCCGAGTTATTTGCAGCAGCGGCAGGATGCGATTATTTTGCCGAATCTTCGGTGGGAGAGTTTATTTTGGGGAGTCGGTGATTAGTTTCCGTTGGTGTCAACTTAAGCTGTCAGTCCGCCCAGTTCTTTCGTCCGCCCGTCAGTCCGCCAGGGAATGAATTCCCTGTCTAATAGCGAAAGTCCTCTCAAAGAGGACTAATAGACATCTCCAAAAAAGCGAGTTTTGAACAGGCAAGATGCCTGTTTCACAAGAAATATAGTCGAGGTAGAATGAGTTTTTCAGTCCTGTTCAGAGGACTTTAGCTATTAGCCAGGGACTTAAGTCCCTGGCGGTCTGGGAAACAGTAAAATGAATTTTACGACCCCAAATCATAATTGGGTGGCAACCATTCAGGCCGACTAAACTTAAAGTTTTCTTCTAACATTAATTCTGCACTATTTAGCGCTCCTTGCACCCATCCTTGCATATTTGAATAGGCTTCGCCGCAGACATAAACATTAGCAGCATGAATCGGATGCCGCATCTGTTTCATCACTTCCCAGGGCTGACAGCGGGGGTTCCAAGAGTGCCATCCTCCCCCGTAGGGATCTTTTTGCCAGTCGATATAAAGGGCGGTATAAGGTTCTGGAATATCTGCTAAATTGTGTAGGGCTTTGAGTTGTTGCTGGGCCGTCCGTACCATATCCTGAGAAGGAACTAAGGGGTCTGTGGTAATAGAACCATCACTTTTCAGAAAAGCTCTCAATTCCAGTTTTTCGCCTCGTTCTCCGCGAAAAGCTGGACGTTTTTCTGGGTTATCTGGATTATAGGCCATCGTTCGCCAAAAACCCGCAGCAATATTATCAGGAAACAGACTTAATAATAGGGAGTTGTGATTGTTTGGATCGCCCCCTTGGGCGCTTTCTGTACCGAAGTAGTAACACTTTTACATCGGCAAATCTGTAGCCGAAGTACCACCATGAATATCTAGTTCGTGCCACCAAGGAGTATGATAGCCGAGGAAAAGTTTGTAAGCGGGATCGCCGCTAACAGTTTGGATATTTTCCTGAAAAGTTGAATTGCTAAATAGGAAATTCTGCTGGTTTTCTACGGCCAACAGTTCTAGCGATCGCTTCGGCATTGCTAAAATCCGATGTTCGCGAACACGAGGCATTCAAGCAGTTGATAAGTTAATAGCTGTAATTCTAGGCTGCGTGACCACAAATTATTTCAAATTTATCACTGATGACTAATAAAAGTCACGCGCCGAAAAATTACGCTATCTACATTCGATCTATCAATTCATCAGAAGTCACACAAAGTCTTGTGCTGTCTCGATTACTTTTGCCAATATTACACTTTTTGCAAAGAGTTTGTAGATTACTCATATCGTTAGAACCACCTTTTGAACGGGGGATAATGTGGTCAACTTCCAATAAAACTCCATCTTCCCGTGCCGATCTACCACAGCTAAGACATTTCCATTTATCTCTAGCAAGTACAGCCCACCATTTACCTGCTCTCACAAAAGAATAACTGTCTAGTTCAGGCATTTTTGAAGAATCGAAATCTTCTTCCTCGCTTTCTTCTGTTTCTATGTCATTTTCGGTATTTTTAAAAGCGAGATAAAATTCTTTGAATTGCTCAAGCCTATTTTCAAGCTGAGGTTCTCGTCCTTCACCAATAAAAATAAATGATTCTGCTAAAGCATATAAGAGGATGAATGCAATAATTAGTTCAGACAATCCTCGCCCTGGACTGACAGGAAAGTAGTATTTTGGTGATATCAACCTTATAGCTTCTGACCCTACTTCTTCAGGCACAATTGCCTGATGAAGAGGCAGAACTTCAAATTCAGGATTATACGTCGTATGTGAAATACGTGCTACCGATAATAGTGGCATTAAAACCTCGCTATACTTAGCGACGAGTTGGGAAATTCTTGCCACGTAAGCATCATCTACGCCTTGACGAAATGGCATTAGCTCAGCATGAATTGTTCCACTAGGAAATACCTTAAACGTCAGATAAGTGGGATGATGAAAGAATGGCTGTCCATTTCTCTTGAGAATTTTGAGCGGTTTGTCACCCCGTTTTGCAATAATTCCAATATGAACAAAGCCATAGTCTTTGTTCTCCTTTGCTTTATCTCGATGACTTGGAGAGTAGGCAAAAGTCATTCTCTCGTATGGATTCACATCGTAGACTTGCGCCACAACATCAAGGGTATAACGCAGTAACTTTTCTAGCCGAGGGAAGAAATAATTTTGCAGTGTTGAAAGCCTGGTTTTAGTGTCAGGGATATTGAAAATTTGAGTATCCCTCTCTACAAAAATTACTTCATTAATATTGTGACTATCTGGCACGTTTTTGACTCCATGTATTTCACGAGCTATTCAATCACACCGATCGATATCTGGCTAGTTTGCTGTATTCCTAACTTGTGGTGTGAAATCCAATGTGACTTTTCCTTCGTACCTAAAATTGATAGAGATTGCTGTTTTATTAGACTAAGCAAGCCAAATATTTATTATAGCGAAATTTTTCGTATAGTCAACTCCTAAGTCACAAAAAGCCGAAACTTAGAATTAGATTTACAAGTTGATACAGTACGGCCCAAAAGAAGTCGTTCTATGCCAACTGTTCTCACACGAGAGGAAGTTATAGCAATTATTCATCATTTATCGGGGTCATTAACTGCTCGTAAAATTACTTTCACGATTAGATAGTTGACATGACCCCGACGGATAGTATGCGCTAGCTCAAGATTGTGGCATTTACTGGCGCGAAACGGATGACTAATTACAAATACTTCTGCAACAACAAACCCATTTTCTCCTTAGTTGAGGCCGGCACTTGATCCAGCCGAGTCAGAATTGCATATTTCAACGCAGAATGTGCATCAGAAACAGGTGGATTTTCTGTTAGTCTACGGACTGTTTCTTGAATGACTTTTTGAGCATTCTCTGCATTTCGGTGCAAATTTGCTATTACCATTTCTACTGTTACGCTGTCGTGTTCGGTATGCCAGCAGTCGTAGTCTGTGACTAATGCTAAAGTTGCGTAGGCAATTTCAGCTTCTCTAGCTAATTTTGCTTCCGGCAAATTTGTCATCCCAATGACTGTGGCATCCCAACTGCGGTAAAGGTTTGATTCTGCTTTTGTGGAAAATGCGGGGCCTTCCATGCAGACGTAAGTGCCGCCCCGGTGGAGGTTAACGTCGGGGAGGTTCAAGGATTCGATCGCACTTGCTAACACTTTAGCCAATTCGCCGCAAACCGGATCGCCGAATGTGATGTGACCGACTATTCCTTCTCCAAAAAAGGTAGAAACTCGATTTTTTGTGCGATCGATAAACTGATCCGGCACTACCATATCTAAAGGTTTCGCCTCTGTTTTCAGGGAACCAACCGCCGACGCTGAGATTAAATACTCAACTCCCAAACTCTTCATTGCATAAATATTTGCGCGATACGGCACTTCTGATGGCAAAAAAGTGTGGTTGCGGCCGTGTCTAGCCAAAAATGCTACCGGCGTACCGTCCAATGTTCCCACAATTGCGGCATCCGATGGCGATCCAAAAGGTGTATCAATTTTCACCTCTTCAATATCCTTGAGGGCCTCCATTTTATACAAACCGCTGCCGCCGATAATTCCGATTTTTGCTTGTGCCATTTTTACCCTCTGCTTGAGTTTTACCACAGTGATTCTATCGGGCCAGAGTTAAGTTGACGTAAAGATAATTAAAGATTTCGTGACAAAAGTCACCCTGCATACACTATTTTGTCACTAAAATTATGTGATCTTAATCACTAAGTAGCTTCACAAAATCTTTAAAAATAAAGATACACAGTTCTGTTATCAACTTTTAGCGTGTGAAGACCATGACAGTCAGCTCTGCTAACCTCCCCAAAATCTCGATCGAGGCGATCGTCGATCGCATCTTTGCTTTCCGTCAAATTACCCCCCTTGACAGACGGCTGCTGAAATCAGCAATGCTAGCCCAGAAAGGTCTGAACGAAAAAGACCAGTGTCACATCAACCGAGTTTGTCAGGGCATCCAAAACGGCTTGATTTTAGTTGTAGAATAAATTTGCAGCACTATCTCTTGCGAGCTCAACAAGCTGTTTGAAAATTTGTGTCTGAGTCTGTATCTGCTAAAACTGCGTTCGAGCGCTGTTTTACTATTTTTCGGCGAGCGATTTATCAACATCACAAATAATATTATTTACATCTTATCGATCGAGATTCAACAGCCAAAAGCCTGTATAAGTCATGCCACTATCATCGGGCTGGACTAACAAAAAATGTAATCCTTTACTTAATTGCTTGCGCTGTTGGTAAATTTGGGCCGCGGCTTTCACCTCGCTATCTTCAAAAGTAGCCACAACCCACCTATCTACTAACCCAGCTTCCAATATCAATCCGTCTGGTTCTCCAGCAATATAATTCAAAGCAAAAGGTTTGGCATCTTGAAGCCATCTAGCCAAGCGCATAGACTGGCGTCCACCGTCAATAACAACTCCCGGTACGGGTACTGTTGAGGCCAAGCCCAAATTCAGCGGTAACAGTAATTCTGGCATTTCCAAAATTGGCAAGGGACGCCCTTGGAAAGCATCTTCAATGTCGCCGGCGGGTAGGGAAGCAAAACGCCAGCCATCGCCCCAGAGGTTTTCGGGTAAGGGTACGGGCGGCGGCGAGTCAAGGGCGATCGCACTGTAAGTTTCACCTGTATAATTAGGCATACTCAAATATTCTTTTGCGCGTTGTTGCAGCAGCAATTTGAGAGCAGCAGTGCGGCGAGTCGCTTCCACCTTGACACCCAAAACTTTGCCCGCAGCCTCAATTAAGCCCAGAGACTGAGGCCTAAATACTTGAATTAAATCTGGCAAATTCTGGGTTTGAGCTTGCTGCTGCAACTGCGAGGCTAGCCAATTAGAATTTGCGTCCCCCTGGCTGCAAACAGCGCTAAATTGAAAACTGCCTTCCGATTCGCAAATTAAGAGTTCCCACAGTGGTTTACCAGTTTCGTCTTGGAGAGGGCGGCGGTAAAAATCGGCTTGCCAAATACGCATAAATAATTAAAATTCAAAATCTACAACTCGATCATTTTAATATAGCTTGGGGACAATCCGATACAATACCGAAATCTGAAAAAAAACTTCTAGCTATATATTCTCAGTTCATAGTTGAGTTTTATTTCTACTAACACCAGTTAAAAATAATGCAACTGTAGGTCCGCGATCCCAACCGTGACAGTCATCAGTCATCCCCTATTTTCTCATCTAAAATCTAAAATCTAAAATGGTATAAAGGCTCCCTTAGCCATTTTCCATTAGGATCGCGAATTAAATAACTTATAATTTTAATTGTTATTGTGGGATGGGCGTCCCGCCCGTCATGAGTGGACGGGCGGGACGCCCATCCCACTTTCAAGAGTGGAAGTTATTTAATTCTCATTCCTTAGCAATTACCCCTTCCCAAATTTATTTAAGATAGCGAACCAAATACATATCCAACTCCCCTTTATTTTTAGCATAAATTTTGCCTCGGTATTCGCATTCAAAAAAATCTCTAACTAATTCAAACGTGTCGTGAGAGATATTGATATTTCCAGGGACACCGGAAGATTCCATCCGAGATGCAGTATTAACTGTATCTCCCCAGACATCATAGGAAAACTTTTTATTGCCAATTACCCCAGCCAGTATTGGGCCTGAATGAATGCCAATGCGGATATCCCAATAAGCAATGTTTTGTTGAGATTTCTGTATTTTTCGCAAATCCATGAACTGTCGAATTTCTAGGGCAGCAAGTACAGCGTCAAAAGCGTGTGTTGGGCGAGGCGTAGGAATTCCGGCCGCGCACATATAGCTGTCACCAATAGTCTTCAGTTTTTCCATAGAGTATTTATCCATCACGCGATCGAAATAAGAAAAACAATAGTCTAGTTCGTCAACTAATTCTCGCGGCGTCATTTTTTCAGATAACTGAGTAAAGCCTTTAAAGTCAGTAAATAAAACCGATACGTTATCATAATAAAGTGGTTCCACTTTGCCGTTATTTTTGAGTTCCTCAGCAATCTCAACCGGGAGCACATTCAACAGTAGCCGATCGGATTTGTGCTTTTCGGCATCGAGTTCGGAATACAGCCTATTTATTTCTTTAAAACGTTCAGCATTGCGGATGGCTGAGGATAGTTGCAAAGCCAAAAGATAGCCAATTCGCAAGTCTTCTTGAGTGTAAGCTCGCGGCTTGGTTGTGGCAAAATTAATGGTTCCTAAAACCTTACCTTCGCTTTCCAAAGGAAGGATTATTTGCGAAGCGTAGGGGGATAAAATAGCAGTAGCACCCGCTTCTTGAATTAATTGAGGTTGACGTGTGTTGAAGGCCTTGTGAATAGGGCCGCCCTCTGGGAGGGCTGCAATATCTACAGGAATATGCGGGCCAAATAAAGTCATGCAAGCATTAGTGCTGTGCAGGCAAACGCTACAGTGTTCAAAGTCGAGCAACCATTTGGCTTGCTTGCCTACTACCCGCAAAATCTGGCCCAGATCGAGGGTGCGGTTAATGGCTGTGGCAACTTCGTTAACGGCGGAAATGCGGATGGAAAGGGCTTGAGCTTCTGCTAACAAACGGCGGGCTGTCAACAGAAGTTCTTCTCGATCTTGATCTTCTAGCCGATCGCCCATAATAGGGGTATACAATGTAGATTACAAAGCATCTATTTCCAGGGCTATTGCATCCGTATATCGGTTGACAAAGCTAAACAAGTCTGCTGTCGCAATAATCTCAAATATTTCAGAATCATCTAGCCCTAAATCCCGCAGGTTTTGGTAATCAGTTTCTGTCACTTCCAGGGGTTTTGTAGCAGCGAGCAAGCCAAAGGTAATTACGGCTTTATCACGTTTTGGCAAAGGGCAATTGGCAAAGTCAGAAACTAGGGTTCGCAGTAGTTCTTCGCTCATCCCCAAGGCTGACAATCCGTGCAGGTGAACTTGGAGAGCGTACTCGCTATTATTTGATTGGGAAATAGCGACGCCGACCATTTCTTTAAGCGTGCGGGGTAAGTCTCCTTGCAGAATGGTTCCCCGGAATTTTTTCCAATTTGCTTCTAATATGTCAGGGTTGATTGCCATTGACTTGAACAGGTTGGGGACGATGCCAAACCCCAATTCTGTCAAGATTTCTTCGTACACTGCTTTGGCTTTAGGATCTGTAAGTTGCTCGTATTCTATAAGTGGAAAGTGTGTCATTTTTTTGTTGAATTTTACGGCAATTAACTGGGTGATAATTTACGTTTTTGTTATGTAATGCTACTCAAAGGTCGATCTTACGACAGATATTGGCTTGAGTCGGATTGATAATAAAATGCACCGCTGTCAAAAAACCGCGAATCATGAAAATGAGCTAGCAACAAATCGGATTTTTGAGGCTGGATTAAACCTGTAATTATAGCAGTAACAGGCTCCCATAAAATTCTGTTGCGATCGGGTTTTACGACTAATTTTAGATGTTTCCAATGGTTGTTGTCAAGGATCGGCAATTCATCGGGCGCGACGGCGTGAAATCTTACCACAACTCTTGAATTAGAGATGGCTGTTCGGTTCGCTAATTTTTAGGTAAAAAACACTGTTCGATCTCACATCTTGCACCATTGTCAAGAACAGGCTTTTCGGCCTGTTCCACAAAGAGTGAATTTTCTTGTGGAACAGGCCGAAAAGCCTGTTCCTAAAAAGCTTATTGAGAATGGTGCAACATCTCAGTTCGATCGAACTCCACAAATGGCCGCAATCTTATACTCCGGCGCGCACAGGGGAAGAAATAAAACGCTGTGCGATCGACTTTATTGAATTAATCAGACGCTCGATCGACAACCCATGCCCCAGATCAGCTAGGCTAACGCCGGCGACTGGAGTTATCATGGGTAAACTGTAAACTTCTATCATTGTCGCTGCATTTGCTATGAACCCTGCCCTGACTCAATTTGGCGCTCAGATGTCCCACCTCACGGGAGTTCGGGCAATTATGAAAGATATTATTGAAACACTCCGAGCCGGCAGCGGGCAGGAGTTTATCAATTTGAGCGCCGGAAATCCGGTGATTTTGCCGGAAGTCGAGCAGTTGTGGCGCGACTGCACTGCGGAACTTTTGGCGAGCCCGGAATACGGCGAGGTGGTTTGTCGCTACGGTTCCAGTCAAGGTTATCAGCCCTTTATCAATGCGGTGTTGGCGGATTTTAATCAGCGTTACGGACTGAATTTGACCGATCGCAATATCCTAATTACTCCCGGAAGTCAATCGATTTACTTCTACGCAGCCAACGCTTTCGGCGGCTACACCGCACCCCCCCCATCCCCCCCTTACCAAGGGGGGGCTAGGGGGGGTAGCCTTAAAAATATCGTGCTACCGCTGAGCCCAGACTACACCGGTTACGGCGGCGTGAGCTTGATTCCCGAAGCGGTAGTCGCCTGCAAACCTACCCTCGATATTGATGCGGCCGCCCACAGGTTCAAGTACCGCCCGGATTTCAGCCAATTGTCGATCGACCAAACCACCGGTTGCGTCATTTTTTCCCGTCCCTGCAACCCCACCGGCAACGTTCTCAGCGACGACGAAGTGAAGAAAATTGCCGATTTAGCGGCCGCTTTTGACGCGCCGGTGTTCGTTGATTCCGCCTACGGCCCTCCGTTCCCGTCCTTGAATTTTACCGAAATGACGCCGATTTTTGGCGGCAATATCGTGCACTGTATGAGTTTGTCGAAAGCCGGATTGCCGGGTGAAAGAATCGGAATTGCGATCGGCGATGAAAAAATCATTCAAATATTAGAATGTTTTCAGACCAATATGTGCATTCATTCGCCGAGATACGGACAGGCGATCGCAACTCGTGCTATTGCTTCCGGCGCTCTTGCCGATATTTCCATCAACGTAATTCGCCCGTACTATCAAAGCAAATTTGCGATCGTAGAAAGCACTCTAGAACAAGCAATGCCGAAAGATTTACCGTGGTTTTTGCACCGAGGCGAAGGAGCAATTTTCGCATGGTTGTGGCTGAAAGATTTGCCAATGACTGATTGGGAACTGTATCAAGAGTTGAAGAAAGTCGGCGTAATTGTGGTGCCAGGAAGTTCTTTTTTCCCCGGTTTGCGGGAAGATTGGCAGCACAAACATGAGTGTATACGCATCAGTTTGACTGCAACAAATGATGAGATTGAAACTGCCATGAAACGCTTGGCTCAAATGGTAGAAAAGCTTTATCAGTCTTGATTTCTGATACCAAATCCGGCGAAATCCACCCCCTTTATGATGCGGCGGTTGAAACCGCTGTCGAGAGTCAAACAAAGTCCGAGTCCGATCGAGTGACCGCGATTAAAAGGGCGGGTTTTTGAGATTGTCAATTATTGACAGATATTTTTCGTGAACCCGCCTCTACCGTATTAGGGGTAATCGACCGGACATAATATCAAAAGCGATTTCAATCGCCGACTCTGATCGAGGAGTTTTTAACAATTAAACTACCCGATAAACAAAACTCAGAGTTGCCCAAACATTCACATCCAAAGCCAAATCATCCGTCGATAGCCCCACTTTCTGTACCCCCGGAATGCTAGCGGCGTGCAAATCTTCGAGTACCGCCCGCGCCACATTTAAAGGATTCAACAGCACTCGAATTGGCTGGGCATCCCTCGTTTGCTGGATCTCGGCTTCTATTGCAGCTAGAGTTCGATCGAAGGTAGTCTCACTAAATATAATCACGATTTCCGCAAGTCCGATCGGCGCAGATACCGGCCACCCGATCGTCCCAGCCGCCGGCACGGTCAAATTCTCCCCCGGAGCGATCGGCCGCGACATTCCCCCCACAGCGTCTTTGCCCTCAGCGCCCAGCACAGACAGCCGTCCCCCGCTGTCCGAGCCAAACACCGCAAAGTAAACCGGGCGATCGCTGTCGTTATACAATCTGCACTGAATTCGGCTGCTGTTGCTCACACTTAATATATGATCGCGGGCGGATTTCTCACTTTCTCCGCTCAGCGGTTCCAGCCGATAATCACCGCCGGCCCGCACCGGCTCTCGCTGCGCCACAGCCCGCGCTTGCGGTGCGGTAGTTGCCAGAACCGCCCGCACCTTCAGGCGCGAAGACCCCTCATTGGCTGTCAGCCGCAGCAACTTCCCAGCGTGCAGCGCTTTCAACTGCGGAGTCAAGCGCTGCACCGCCACCTTAACTGCTTCTCCCCCGTCGCCCTCAGTATCGGGAATCAGCGTTTGAGCCAAAGAAAACAAACCGTAACGGCTGGGATACAAAGCAGGCTCGTGAGCCGAAGAAGTTTCGGCTAAAGTCGTTTCCGGGACTCTGCCGAACCGACAGTCAGCCAATTGCTCGCTGGCTACCGCCGAAACTTGCGGCACAGTCGCAAAGGCGCTGGTAGCGTCCACCCGCTCGATGCGTTCCAAACCCGAGTCCAAAGCTACTGTCAAACCGATGTTTCGCGGCAAAACCCGAATTTCTTCCCTCACCACTTCGCCGACTGTTAATTGGCCGTCTGTTTGAGCAGACCCATCTAAAACTTGGGCTTTAGCAGAGAGGCCCGTGCGTCCCCGCAGCAACAGCCTCGCGCCCTCGGAAGAATCCACAGCAAACACAGAACCCCCGGAGCACTCCAAAACCGAGGGCGACAACCCCCCCAGCCACAACTGCACAGTTTTGCCCCCCTCTTCCACCGCCGTCACAGCGCCGTCAGATGCAGGGGAATTGAAGATTAAATTTGAAAAATTCACCGCCGGCGCGATTGTTAAATCGTGATTGAGAATTTGCGGTTGCTGCGATAACCCCGCCAGCTTGCTGTAAACATTGCCCGCAGCGCGACTGAAACTGACGCTGAAGCTGCTAGCGGGAGTTGCCCACCACAAAGTTTGGGTGAGGGCGTAGGTAAACAAACCTGCGGTAAATCCGTCCCACTCTTGTTCGGCGGCGAGTTGGGAATTCGCGCCTGCGGCAACTACGGCGGCGGCAGGACGAAGATTTTTGCGGGTTCGGAGGCCTTGGGCAAACGTTAATTCTGCGAGGCGAGGCTGGCCGATGGTGGGGCGGGGGCGGGAGCGAATGCGAAAGTTACCGTTTTTGGAGAAACCCGGATAGGGGTAGCTGGTGTCGAGGATGGCGATCGCATTTTCTGTCGCGAGCGATCGCATCAACAGCAACAGCGTTTCCTCTAAAATATCGTTCACCGCCCGGTTGGCTAACAACGGCAAAACATCATCCGCCGGCACCAAACTGTTTTGGATTTTTCCGGGAGACTCGCCCAAACTGACTCGGCTACCGCAGCCACTAAAGTGAAAAACTACCACGTCACCGGGTTTTGCTTGTTGAGTCAAGTGAGTCACAAAAGCCGTCTCGATATTCTCCCTCGTAGCTTGAGCGTCAGTCAAAGTCAAAATGTCCGACGGCACAAACCCAAACCGATATATCAGCAGTTCCCGCTGCATTTCCACATCCGTGACGCAGCCGTGCAGGGGCGAGTCTGGATATTTGTCAACGCCCACCAACAAAGCCAATTTCCTGGCTGTCGGTTGCGCTAAGGCTTGGAGGTAGCCATCGCCCAACTGCAGCCACAGGGCCTCGCTGATTCCGATGGCGGCCAGCACCCGGCCAGCTTGCTGCAAAAATTCCCGCCGCTTGAGTCCCATTTTTAAATAGCTTTGAATTTTAAGTTGTGACTTTTTAGTTAAATTCCCCGCAATAATTTTAGGGAATTTAATTAAGTTGTGAGTGTTTAGTATTAAGATAAGTTTTAAGTTTTAAGTTTTGAGCTTTAAGTTTAAAATTATAAAATTTTAACTCAAAACTCAAAATTCAAAACTCTTCAGAATGTCGCCCCCACCAAAGTTCAAGATTTAAATCTCGTAACTAAAAATATTCATTGCCTTGGCTAATTCAGCAGCGACTTCCGGCCGGGAAAACTGGGGCGGCGGCAATTTTCCAGCGCGCAGCATTTCCCGAACTTTGGTTCCCGACAAATGCACCCGTTGTTCGGGAGTGCTGGGGCTTGTTTTAGTTGTAGCCATTTGTTCCGTCAGTGTGCAATAGAAAGCGTGCTCGAATTTCATCGGCACAATTCCCAATTCTCCCGGCTCAAATTCGTCAAAAATATATTGGGCATCATAAGTCCCGTAATAATCGCCAACTCCAGCGTGATCGCGCCCCACGATAAAGTGAGTGCAGCCGTAGTTTTTGCGGATTAAAGCATGAAAAATTGCTTCTCGCGGCCCGGCGTAGCGCATCGCCGCCGGATTAATTGCCAAAATTACGCGATCTTTTGGATAGTATTTTTCTAGCAGAATTTCGTAGCAGCGCATCCGCACATCAGCCGGGATGTCGTCTTCTTTTGTCGTCCCGACTAGCGGGTGCAAGAACAAGCCGTCTACTGTTTCTAAGGCGCATTTTTGAATGTATTCGTGGGCCCGGTGGATGGGGTTTCGGGTTTGGAAACCGACTATGGTTTTCCATCCTTTTTCTGTGAACAGCATTCTCGATTTCGCCGGGTCAATTTGGTATTGGGGGAAGCGAACATCTAGTTCGCGTTCCAGCAGCCAAATGTCGCCTGCGAGGTTAACGGGCCCGGATTGGTCTACTACTTGGACACCTGGGTGTTTGATGTCGTCGGTGCGGTAGACGTTGATGGCTTCTTCTTCTTTACTGTAGTGATATTTTTCTGCAAGTTCCAAGATGCCGACAAACTCGCCCGCCTGGGTGTCGAGGCGCACTAAAGTTCCTGCTTTCAGGGGGGCGGCGACTTCTTCTGTTACCGAGAGGGTGATGGGAACCGACCACGGAAGGCCGTTGGAGAGGCGCATTTGTTTAACGACCGATCGATAATCAGCTTCGTTCATGAACCCTTTGAGGGGACTCAGGGCGCCGATAGCGATCATTTGCAGGTCGGAGATCGATCGATCCGACAACTGGACTCGCGGCAGGGACTCTGCTTTGTCGAAAAATTCTTGTCTTTGGTCTAGTGTGGCAATGCGGTTGACCAGGGTGCCGCCGTGAGGGGCAATGCGGTCTGAATGCTGGCTCATGTCGATTTGAAGTTGTGGGTTTTAGCTGCCAGAGTACATAGTATCAAGCGGTGGCTGCAATTCTACATTTTTTAATTGTTCTGGACTTGTGCACAACGCTGCTTTTGTGGCGCTGTAATTCTTTAACTGTAAACTCGCGCACTCAAAACTCTAAACTTTCGCCTCAAGTCTGGACTTGAAATTCTTCGGGATCTATTCCCCAATTTACCCAGCTAATCGCTTCTTTAGCGGAGCACACTTTTGGCGGCACTCGCAAAGCGTGAAGGTGTCCCGTACTCGGACAAGTCATCTTTAACAAATAAATTGGCTCTATGTCAATATTATTCTCAATTTTCAACAAAGTATATTCTTGGTAGGGGTAGCCCCCCGTGGCTACCCACTTATCCAATTCAGTTGCTTGCAATTCTTGACAAATTTTCGGATAGCCGATCGCCTGAATCAAAACTCGCCGCACTTCGGCATTCTGTTCTTTTAACAGCCATGAAGCTTGCCAAGATTGGGGCGGAATTTGACCGATTATTTCCGGCAGTCGGACGCCACGATAAGAGTATAGACTGAACTTGTCAGCAAATTCAACCGCTGGTTGACATAAAGCGTGGAGCAAATATTCGTTGTCAAAATGAAGTTGGATCGAGCGATCGCACACAAAGCACATTTTCTCAAACGGGTAAATCCAGCCGCAGTTTTCCATCTGAAATCTCCCGCCCAACTTCCTTGCTAATTTGACGTAAACTTCGTCTTTAACATGAAGGTGCAGTTGATTCATCAGTTGAGCGTACAGCGGATTATAGAGTTGGCTGTAAATCTTATTTTCTAATTTCCTGTCCAGTTGACTTCTTAATATATCGTACAATTCATTATGAATTTTGTTTCTGATTTCGCTGGCCATTCCCAGACCAGAATCGCGTATCCTTAGCGGTTCAACTGCTTGCAAAGCTATGTAAGGGCTGTCAATCGATTTTAGATTTTAGATTTTAGATTTTAGATTTTAGAGGCGATTCCACGGATAAATGCGGGGGCTTGAGGATTTTCGATTTTCGATTTTGGATTGATTCCCTTGTAGGCGGTGTTGATGGCCGCTGTCGCTTGGGGCGATCGATCGGTGCGATCGAAAGTCCAATTGCTCGCCACTGCTCGCGATAAATCGGAATTAGCGCTGTTTTTTCTGGAGTCATTGCGATTATTGGTACAGCTATATTAAATGAATTCCGGTTGTATTGGAATGATTAAACCGCAGAGGGCGCAGAGAATACAGAGAAACGGAAGAGACAGGTGAATCATTCCGATGCCAACGGATTTGATATTATTTGATTTTCGGTATTTTTTTTCGATCTTGCCTCTGGTAAAAAAAGATTATTAACGGGACTTAAACATAAAATACGATAAAAATAGGTTATAATGCTTACATAGCAAGCATATAACGTTAAAAAATGA
>NZ_JAUBOQ010000047.1:20982-56526 GCF_036700325.1 Microcoleus sp. Z1_B2 | reverse complement strand
ATGTTTTGTAGTTACTCAATAATTCTTCTCCAATATACCAGATTATGTTAACATGAAATTTAGATGCGTTCGCCCTGCCAGAGGGAAAGGAGGATCCTGAATTTAAGAAAAAGCCAGAAATAGCCATAAATTTAATCGACAAAACCTTAGCGAGAGGCTATAAACCAGGAATAGTATTGATGGATGCAGGGTATGGTAATAACACCAGTTTTTTACAAGAATTAGAAAACCGCAAATTAAAATACATCGGAGGAATCGCCAAAAATCGCAAAGTAATAATTCAAAAAACCGAAAATGAAACAGAGGAAATTCGAGCAGACAACTTAACAAAAGCCTTACCTGTAGAGGCTTTCACAAAAATTCAACTCAATCTCGAACGACCGAGAACAGTATGGGTAGCAATTAAAGAAGTCGAATTATCAAAATGCACGGGTAAGAAAGTAATAGCCATCGTCATGAATGCAGATACTTTCGAGACCGCCACTGAAATAGATTATTTGATGAGTAATGTAGACTTATCAAAAGCGACAGAGGAGTGGATAGTAAGAACTTATTCACAAAGAAATTGGGTTGAAGTTTTCTATCGGGAAGCTAAGGGCTGGTTGGGGTTAAATGAATATCAAGTCAGAGATGAAATCAGCCTGAAAAGACATTTCATTATGGTGTTTTGTGCCTACACTTTCATTCTCTGGCATACCTTAACAGGAGGATTAAGGCGCAAATGGGCAAACAAACCTTTAAACACTTTTAGTGATGCACTCGAAGCATTTCGGACAGCCATATCTTTTAGGTTTGTGAAATGGTTGAACCAAAATTGGGACGTATTCTCCGCTTATAAAGCCAGTTTAGGCTTTGTTTGGGCTTAAAATTTGTTTAAGTCCCGATAGGCGGTAATTGACACAAATATAAAAAAAATCCCCCGCCAGAAGGCAGGGGATTTTAGTTAATTACCTAGAAACCAGAGTTCAGAGTTACCCGAATTTCCCGGCTGTCGAGGCAATTACAAAGGCCGCGTAAGTGAGGACGTTGCCCACAGTAAAGTGAACTAGGCCAACCAAACGACCTTGGACGATCGACAAAGCAACAGGCTTGTCTTTCCAGCGAACCAAGTTAGCCAAAGGAGTGCGCTCGTGAGCCCAAACCAAAGTCTCGATCAACTCTTGCCAGTAACCTCTCCAAGAGATCAGGAACATGAAACCAGTTGCCCAAACAAGGTGTCCGAATAAGAACATCCAAGCCCAGACTGACAAGTTGTTAGTACCATACGGGTTGTAACCGTTGATCAACTGAGAAGAATACAGCCAGAGGTAATCGCGGAACCAGCCCATCAGGTAGGTAGAAGACTCATTGAACTGAGCCACGTTACCTTGCCAGATGCCCAGGTGCTTCCAGTGCCAGTAGAACGTTACCCAAGCTAGGGTGTTCAACATCCAGAATACAGACAGGTACATCGCGTCCCAAGCAGAGATGTCGCAAGTACCGCCACGGCCGGGGCCGTCGCAAGGGAAAGCGTAACCGAAGTCTTTTTTGTCCGGCATCAGCTTAGAACCGCGTGCATCCAGAGCGCCCTTGACCAAGATCAAGGTGGTGGTGTGCAAGCCTAGTGCGATCGCGTGGTGAACCAAGAAATCGCCAGGTCCGATCGCCAAGAACAGAGAATTAGTACCGCTGTTAATCGCATCCAACCAGCCTGGGAGCCATACGTTGCCGTAGTTGGGCCAAGCGGTAGAAGCAATGCTGTCAGGGTTAGACAACAGCACGTCCATGCCGTAGAGAGCTTTTCCGTGAGCAGCTTGGATGAACTGTGCGAACACTGGTTCAATCAAGATTTGCTTTTCAGGAGTTCCGAAAGCAACTACAACGTCATTGTGAACGTACAAGCCGAGAGTGTGGAAGCCCAAGAACAGCGACACCCAGCTCAAGTGAGAGATAATCGCTTCTTTGTGCTGCAACACGCGATCGAGCACGTTGCCTTTGTTTGCTTCAGGATCGTAGTCCCGCACCAAGAAGATAGCTCCGTGGGCGAAAGCGCCGACCATGATAAATCCAGCAATGTACTGGTGGTGAGTGTAAAGCGCAGCCTGAGTCGTGAAGTCCTTACCTATAAAAGCGTAGGGAGGCATCGCGTACATATGCTGTGCTACCAAGGAGGTAATTACACCCAAAGCAGCGAGGTGAAATGCCAGTTGGAAGTGCAGCGAGTTGTTGTAGGTTTCATACAAGCCTTGGTGAGGCAAGTTGAACTGTCCTTCACTCTTGCCGCCGACCAAACCAGCCTTAGAATCCAACATCTCTTTGATGCTGTGACCGATACCGAAGTTAGTCCGGTACATATGACCGGCAACGATAAACAGAACTGCGATCGCCAAGTGGTGGTGAGCGATGTCTGTCAGCCACAGGGATTCTGTTTGAGGGTGGAAGCCACCCAAGAAAGTCAGAATTGCGGTTCCAGCGCCTTCGGAAGTACCGAAGACATGGTTCGCTGCATCTGGATTCTCGGCGTATACGCCCCAGTTACCACTGAAGAACGGAGCCAAACCGGCCGGGTGAGGTGGGGTAGACAAGAAGTTGTCCCAACCTACGTGCTGTCCGCGAGATTCGGGGATAGCAACGTGAACCATGTGACCAGTCCAAGCCAAAGAGCTGACACCGAACAAACCAGCCAAGTGGTGGTTGAGGCGAGATTCAGCATTTTTGAACCAAGACAAGCTGGGGCGGTACTTGGGCTGGAGGTGCAACCAACCTGCGAACAGGAAGACAGCCGCCAGTAGTAGCAAGAAGATAGCTCCTTGATACAGGTCGGCGTTTGTCCGAATCCCTTGGGTGAACCACCAATGGTAGACACCAGAGTAAGAGATATCCACCGGGTTAGAAGCGCCCCCTTGAGTGAAAGCTTCTACTGCAGGAGCGCCGAATTGCGGGTCCCAAATCGCGTGAGCGATCGGGCGGACGTTTAGAGGGTCTTTAATCCACTGTTCAAAGTTACCTTGCCATGCTACGTGGAACAGGCTGCCCGATGTCCACAAGAAAATGATTGCTAGGTGGCCGAAGTGAGAAGCAAAAATCTTTTGGTAAAGATTTTCTTCGGTCATGCCATCGTGGCTTTCAAAGTCGTGTGCTGTGGCAATCCCGTACCAGATCCGCCGTGTGGTCGGGTCTTGGGCAAGGTCTTGGCTAAATTTTGGAAATTTCGTTGCCATAAGCCTTGATTAATCCTGAATCCTGAACAAAATTGAAGGGATTCGGTTCGGAGTTTGGATTCTCGATTTGAGATTCCTCCCAAATCGAGAATCCAAAACCTAGGGGTAGTTTACCCTACCGAAATGATTCGCGCTAGGAAAAATGCCCACGTAGTGACAATTCCTCCTAGGAGGTAGTGAGCTACACCCACAGCCCGACCCTGAATAATGCTCAGAGCGCGAGGCTGAATCGACGGAGCTACCTTAAGCTTGTTGTGAGCCCAAACAATCGACTCAATCAGTTCTTGCCAGTAGCCGCGGCCGCTGAACAGGAACATCAAGCTGAAGGCGAAGACGAAGTGTCCAGCTAGGAACATCAGACCGTAGGCCGACAGTGCCGAACCGTAGGACTGAATCACCTGAGAAGCTTGCGCCCAAAGGAAGTCCCGCAGCCAGCCGTTAATCGTGATTGCACTTTGTGCGAAGTTGCCACCGGTAATGTGAGAAATTGTGCCGTCTGGCGATACTGTTCCCCACACGTCCGACTGCATTTTCCAGCTAAAGTGGAAAATCACGATCGAGATGCAGTTGTACATCCAGAACAAGCCTAGGAACACGTGATCCCAACCAGAAACTTGGCAGGTGCCGCCACGGCCGGGGCCGTCGCAAGGGAACCGGAAGCCCAAGTTGCCTTTGTCAGGAACCAAGCGAGAACTGCGTGCAAACAACACGCCTTTCAAAAGAATCAGGACTGTAACGTGAATGGTGAAAGCGTGGATGTGGTGGATCATGAAATCCGCCGTACCCAACTCGATCGGCATCATCGCTACTTTGCCGGCGACTACTACTGCACCGCCGCCAAAAGCATGGCTAACGATTTCCGTAGCATTAGGCGCTGTTGTGCCCGGAGCCAAAGCGTGGATGTTTTGCACCCACTGGGCAAATATCGGACGCAACTGAATCCCGGTATCCGAGAACAAATCTTGAGGACGACCGAAAGCGCGCATCGTGTCGTTGTGAACGTACAAACCGAAGCTGTGGAAGCCCAAGAATATACAAACCCAGTTCAGGTGGGAAATGATCGCATCTCTATGACGGATCACGCGATCCAACAAGTTGTTGACATTTCCAGCGGGATCGTAATCCCGAACCATGAAGATTGCTCCGTGAGCGGCTGCTCCAACAATCAGGAATCCGCCAATCCACATGTGGTGGGTGAACAGGGATAGCTGAGTCGGGTAGTCGGTCGCGATGTACGGATACGGAGGCATCGCGTACATATGTTGGGCGACGATGATGCTCAAAGAGCCCATCAGTGCCAAGTTAATCGACAGTTGCGCGTGCCAAGAATTAGTCAGGATTTCGTAGAGACCTTTGTGACCTTCACCAGTGAAGGGGCCTTTGTGGTTCTCTAGGATTTCTTTCATGCTGTGGCCGATGCCCCAGTTCGTCCGGTACATATGACCAGCGACGATGAATAGCACTGCCAAAGCTAAGTGGTGGTGTGCTGTATCAGTCAGCCACAAACCGCCTGTGGTGGGGTTCAGACCGCCTTTGAAGGTCAGGAAGTCTGTATATGCGCCCCAGTTGAGGGTGAAGAAGGGGGTTAAACCTTTAGCGAAACTCGGGTAGATGTCAGCCATCAAGCCCGGTGTCAAAATCCACTCGTGCGGCAGGGGGATGTCGGCAACTGTTTTGATCAGCTTACCGCCGACTGTCAGCGGTGCACCTGCATCGATCGCGTCCATGCAAGCATTGATCGGCAGAGCCACGTGAATTTGTTGTCCTGCGAAGCCCAAGCACCCGCAGCCTAACAAAACTGCCAAGTGGTGGTTCATCATCGATTCCACGTTCTGGAACCATTCCAGTTTCGGAGCGCGGACGTGATAGTGGAACCAACCGGCAAACAGCATCAAAGCTGCCATTACCAGGGCGCCGATCGCAGTGCAATATAGCTGGTATGAGTTAGTGATGCCGTTGGCGCGCCACAGTTGGAATAGACCAGAGGTGATCTGAATCCCGTGAAAGCCGCCGCCTACATCTGCATTTAAAATTTCTTGACCAAAAATCGGCCAGACCACTTGAGCGCTGGGCTTGATGGCTGTAGGATTTGTCAGCCAAGCTTCGTAATTGGAAAATTTAGCGCCGTGGAAATATGCGCCGCTCAACCATACGAAGATTACTGCCAAGTGGCCGAAGTGAGCGCTAAAGATTTTGCGCGAAACGTCTTCTAAGTCACTTGTATGACTGTCAAAGTCGTGAGCGTTAGCGTGGAGGTTCCAAATCCAAGTGGTGGTTTTTGGCCCCTTAGCTAGAGTGCGATCAAAATGACCGGGTTTTGACCACTTCTCGAAAGAAGTTGGAACCGGATTTTTATCGACTACTACCCTAGCTTTTACCTCTCGCTCTGGAGGACTAATGGTCATGAAGACTCTCCTCTCGGTAAGACAAGGAACGAGAACTGAACACTGTACCGGACACTCCCCACGCTTGATTAGGCGGGGGATTCTCGAAAAAGCCGACACTTCACTGCACTTTACTCTTTGCAGAGCTAGACGCAGGTGCATCGTCTCCCCAAGCATTTTGCTTCTGTGAAGAAGCCAGTTTCCCAGTGTCGCTAACAATGTGACTGGGTACTGCCAACTCTTCTCGCTATCTGGAGCCGCCGATCGCCTCCTTGATTCAGACTTGATACGGCTGCTCCTTTTGAGGGAGTTTTATGAATTATAAGCTTGCTAGAGGAGTATTAATCGCTTGTTAACAATACTTAAAAAAGCCTCTATTCTTGATGTAATAACGCCTTTAAATCCCACAGTCGCTCTAAAAAGTCAAGGGGTACTGCCATTAACTTTACAAAACTCAAAGATAAGGTAATTTAGGAATACTCATTTGTAGATATATGTTTGGGAAAAAGGCTACAGCAATTAAAAGTAGGAGACGATGGGTTGCCCGCTGCTGCCTCAATCCGGGTTCCTACGCGGCTTGGGAATTCCAAAGCCGGCAATTCCCCAATACTAAATTCATTTTTGGGCTATAGTTCCCTATGAGAAGGCTTCTAGGAGTATGGTTGCGTGATTGGGATCAATTGGCACAGAACGGTTGCGGGCAGGCTGCTGGCATTGTTCGCAGTAGCAGTATTAATTTTGGGTTTAGCAAGTTGTGGCGCGGGCCATCCCGAATTGCCCAAACCAGGGAACAAGAGCGGCTCAGCTACCGCCCCAGTAAACAGAATCTCAGAGGTTTCTCCCCCAGAAGCCATTCAACAACTGCGTCAGGCTCTAGAAATCTACCAGCCTCAAATTAGTATTTTGAATCCAAAACCTGACGAAGTGCTTCAGGATATAAATGTATCTGTTGAGTTCCAAGTGAAGGACTTGCCCATTTTCAAAGATGCAAACTTGGGTTTGGGCCCCCATCTGCAAGTTTTATTAGACAACCAACCTTATGCAGCAGTTTACGACATCAACCAACCTTTAACGCTTTCCGACTTAGATCCGGGAACCCATACCCTGCAGGTGTTCGCCGCCCGCCCTTGGGAAGAAAGCTTTAAAAACGAAGGTGCGGTGGCTCAAACCACCTTTCACGTTTTTACCAAAACAGACGACAATAATCCCGATCGAAAATTGCCCCTATTAACGTACAACAGCCCCCAAGGCAGCTACGGGGCAGAACCCATCCTGCTCGACTTTTACTTGACAAATGCCCCCCCGCACGAAGTGGCGCAAGAAAATTTCCAAGATGAAATACTCGATTGGAAAATTCGAGCCACAGTCAACGGCCAAAGCTTTGCGATCGACCAGTGGCAACCTATATATCTTAAAGGATTCAAACCAGGGAAAAACTGGGTACAGCTAGAATTAATTGACGAACGGGGAAATATCGTCAAAAACGCCTTTAATAATACAGTCAGACTGATAAATTTCCAACCGCTCGGCCAAGAGCCTCTTTCAAAATTAGTGCGGGGCGAACTAACAGCAGCAGAAACTCGCGGTATAGTCGATCGTACCTACCAAGCCCCCGCTCCCACACCAACCCCAACCCCCGAACCGACACCGACACCTGCATTAGAAAAAACACCAGTTGTCCAACCCTCACCCACGCTTCCAGAAACCCCTGTTACCCAACCGAACTTAGAGCCCACAGTCGCTCCCGAAGTTGCTCCCATTCAAGCAATAGAACCGACACCAACAGCAACTCCACAGTTAGAAGCGCCGAAAATTGTAGAACCAATTCCAGTAATAGAACCGACACCAACAGCAACTCCACAGTTAGAAGCGCCGAAAATTGTAGAACCAATTCCAGTAATAGAACCGACACCGACAGCAACTCCACAGTTAGAAACCCCTAAAATTTTAGAACCAGTTCAAATAATAGAACCGACCCCAACAGAATCTCCCCAAACAAAAAAACAGGAATATAAAGGATACTACAATCGGTTCCGCAACTTCCTGCATCAAGAACCCCAACCTGCTAATCATTCAGAGCCACCAGCCCTGCCAGAAATAACAGAAAAAGCTCCAGTACCAAAAGTAGTCGCTCCCGCGATACCAGAACAGTCTCCCAATCTTGTACCGCCAACGCCACCAGTTGCCGCTGAAACTGCTAGCCAGCCAACCAGCGAATTAGCCCCTCCCGAACCAACAGTTTCCGAACCCAAAAATCAGCCAAAATCCGAACAAAAAGTCGAATTTGCCACCTAACAAAAACTTTCTGGGCTTCGTGGCATGGGCGTCCCGCCCGCGATCCAGTCGAATTTGCCACCTAACAAAAACTTTCTGGGCTTCGTGGCATGGGCGTCCCGCCCGCGATCAATCTGCGGTCAAAAATCAAAAATTAGGACACTAAAAAATGACCTACCTCGAAACAGCAGCCAAATTCTACAGCGATGTTGCCGAAACCCCCCAAATCGGACTTTGCTGCGTCCAAAGCAGCCCCTTGCAATTGCCAGGATTAAAAATTCCCGAACAAATGCAAGAAATGAATTACGGCTGCGGCACAACCGTTCACGCCGCCGAACTTGTAGGCAATCCCTTCGTGCTTTATGTAGGCGTCGGCGGCGGCTTAGAAGCACTACAATTTGCGTATTTTTCTAGACACAAAGGAGCGGTTATTGCCGTCGATCCAGTTCCAGCAATGCGAGATGCGGCTGCACGAAACTTGCAAATAGCCGCCCACGAAAATGATTGGTTCGATCCGAGTTTTGTGGAAATTTGTGAAGGCGATGCTTTTGCCTTGCCGGTGCCGGATGCTTCTGTAGATGTTGTCGCCCAAAACTGCTTGTTTAATATCTTTGAACCAGCGGATTTAGCTAAAGCATTAAAAGAGACTTATCGGGTATTAAAACCCGGTGGCAGATTGTTGATGAGCGATCCGATCGCAACTCGCCCCATTCCGCAGCATTTGAAGGAAGACCAACGCTTGCGAGCCCTGTGTTTGTCCGGCGCTTTGACATACGCAGAATACGTTCAACACCTTGTAGACGTTGGTTTTGGGCAAGTCGAAGTGCGGGCGCGCCGTCCTTACCGATTGCTGGACAAACACAATTATCAATTGGATGCGGATTTGCTGTTAGAAAGCCTGGATTCGGTGTCTTTCAAAGTGGATGTACCGGATGACGGAGCTTGCATTTTTACTGGCAAGACGGCGATTTATACGGGGTCTGAAGAGCTGTTTGATGACGGGGCAGGTCACGTTTTGCAGCGGGGAGTTCCGGCGGCTGTCTGCGATAAAACTGCTGGGAAGTTGGGGGGATTGATGCCGGATAAGGTGTTAATTACTGATTCGACTTGGCATTATAACGGTGGCGGTTGCTGTTAGATTTATTTCGGAATAATGTGGCTGTAATCTTTGGGGAATAGAGCATTTCTCAAAGAAGTGAGGTGTGGGCGCTTCCTATGCCCTCTTTTCACCTCATGTTAGTGAGCAATGGTATAAGCTGTCGCGCATTTGAATTGTATATTCAGGGCGGGCGGGACGCCCAACCCTACTCCCCACAAGACTTTGATTTTTTTTGACATACAATTTAAAGGCCGCAACAGCTTAGAGGTCTCTAATTTTAGACTTCGCCTCAAATTTTCATCAAATTTTTATTTCCCCCTGACATCCTAGCGGGAGAAGGTTCACAACTCTGAAGTAAGGAATAGATTGCTCTTGAGAGGAGTGGCTGTCTTCATCACCCCCGTTCGCTAAATGTGAGGAGGAAATTTCCATGCTATCGAAATATTTAAATTCAAGTTCATTATCGATCGCCCGTTACGGATCTAGTTTTGTTTTGGGATTAGTGTTGTGCACGGCTTCGGCCCCGGTGCTGGCGCACGTTGGGCATGACAACGAGTTTGCAGGTGGCGATGCGGCGAAGATTATGCAGCCGATCAAAGTTGATGCCAGTAAAGCAACCGCATTGGGAATTAAGACAGAGGCAATTGCCCCTACAACCGATGGAGGTATTGTCAAAGTTCCCAGCACCAGCTTAGTTGATGCCAATGGGCAAAAGCTCGTCTACATCCAGGAAGGAACAACCTACAAACCAATCTCAGTTCAGATTGGTAGCGACTCTGGAGATGTGGTGGAAATTAAAGAAGGCAATTTAGTTCCGGGAAATCAGATTGTGATGCAGGGGGCAACGTTTTTGTACTCGGAGGCATTGCGAGGTAAACCGCAGGCAGAAACCCCGGCATCACCAGCTACATCGCAAGTAGAAACCCCGGCATCACCAGCTACATCGCAAGTAGAAACCCCGGCATCACCAGCTACATCGCAAGCAGAAGCGCAGCCTGCTCAAGGATCGTCACCCTTGATGTGGGTAGCAGGCGCAGGAGTTTTACTGGTGGGTGGATTCGCCGTCTTTGGGTTAAAAGGCAAGGACTAATAGACATTCAAAAACCAAGATTTTTGGTAACAGTCGATCGCGACGGAGTAAATCTCTTTACTCCGTCTCCTAAAAGCTTGCCTAATGCTATCCAAATTTCATTTTTATGTTAAACGTCATCCCCAAATGGTCTATTGCTCAACGATGGTTAGTGGTGTTGGGGGCGATCGCCCTAACCATCTGGAGTACACATACTGTAAGTCGAATGCCCCTCGATGTCTTGCCGAATTTTGCGCCCCCTCAAGTAGAAGTACAGACCGAAGCCCCCGGTCTTGCGCCGGAAGCGGTGGAATCGTTGGTGACGTTACCGCTAGAAAGTGCAGTCAACGGGACACCTGGAGTTGAAGTCGTCCGCACCTCCTCAGCCGTAGGAATTTCGGTATTGCGCGTGGTGTTTAAGTGGGGAACTGACCCCTATCAAGCTCGTCAACTCGTCGCAGAGCGATTGCAGGACGCACAAGACAGACTACCGGAAGGGGTTGGTACCCCGCAGATATCGCCCTTAGCTCCCCCCATCGGGACGGTGATTCAATATGCGTTCACGTCTGACACTACATCGATCATGGAAGTGCGACGTTTGGTGGATGGCAAAGTCAACAATCGCTTGTTGGCAGTTCCCGGCGTATCGCAAGTGCTGGTTTACGGCGGAGATTTGCAGCAGTTTCAGGTGATTGCGAATCCTGAAAAACTCCAAGCGTTGAAGGTTTCCCTTCAGGAAGTCGTCAAGGCGGCAAACGAGGCAAATGCCAAAACCGCCGGTGGATTGTTGATTGACCCCGATCGCGAATTGGTGATTCGGGGACAGGGACAAATCCAGACGATCGAAGATTTGCAAAAAGCTGTGGTCAAGGTGCAGGAGGGAAAACCCATTCTACTGCGGGATGTGGCAGAGGTGAAGATTGGGGCTGCACGACCGCGAGGCGATGCCAGTTGGAATACTAAACGGGCTGTGGTGGTGATGGTCAACAAGCAACCTTTGGTGGATAGTCCCACCGTCACGCAAGCGATCATCGAGGCGATGGAGGAAATTAAACCGGGCTTACCCAAAGATGTGAAGGCGAATGTCACTTTCCGGCAAGATGCCTACATTGATGCCTCAGTTGGTAATGTGCGATCGGCCTTGATCGAAGGCAGTTTGATTGTCGCAGCCATTCTGATTCCCTTTCTGATGAACTGGCGCACCCTCACCATCTGTTTGCTGGATTTCTTTCTCACGCTACTGTTCTCGCTGTTAGTGTGTTCTTGGATCGGGCTGGAACTCAACACCATGACCCTCGGCGGATTGGTAGTGGCGATCGGGACAGCAGTGGATGATGCGATCGTCTACTGCGAAAATACCGACCGCCGCTTACGAGAAAATCGCCTCTCGCCCAATCCCCAGCCACCACTGGAGATTATTTTTGAGGGTTCTCAGGAGGTGCGCGAGTCGCTGATTGGGGCGACGTTAATTGGCATTATTGTCTTTTCACCGATTTTCACACTCTCTGGGGTAGAGGGGCGGATCTTCACCCCAATGGGCATTGCCTATCTGGTGGTGGTTGTCATCTCCAGCCTGGAATCCCTAGTAATCTCCCCTGCATTGTGTGCCATTCTGCTGCCCCACAGCCGGATGCAGACGACAGAACCCTTCCTAGCCCGGTGGTCTAAACAACTTTACGATCCGTTGCTGCGAATGGCGATGCGTCGCTCTACCTTAATTTTAGGATTGGCAACAGCCTCAATGGTAGCGGCAATGTTGATTGTGCCGACATTAGGACGGGATTTTCTGCCAACGTTCCAGGAAAGATCGCTAATGAATGCGATCGCCCTTTATCCGGGTTCCTCACTCGAAGCAACCAATCGCGTTGGCTTAGCGATTCAAAATGCCCTTAAGGATGACCCCCGATTTGAATCAGTACAACTGCGATCGGGGCGTGCTCCGGGCGATCCGGATGCGGCATCGGTGAACTTGGCACACTTGGACGTGGAACTGAGTGAAGCAGCGATGAAAAACCGTCCTGCTACGATCCAAGCTTTGCGGGAGGCATTGGGCCAGTTTCCGGGAGTTGCTACCAATATCGGTGGATTTATCAGTCACAGGATGGATGAAGTGTTGTCGGGGGTCAGGAGTGCGATCGCGATCAAAGTATTCGGCAACGATTTACAAGAACTACGCCGCATTGGAGAACAAATCGAAACGACAATGAAAGGCGTGAAGGGATTGGTAGACCTTCAGCTTGAGCCCCAAATACCGATCCGTCAAGTACAAATTCAATTTAACCGAGATGCAGCCGCTCGCTACGGATTGACGATCGCCCAATTGTCCGATTTCACGGAAACAGCCCTGAATGGTCGCGTGGTTGGTCAGGTGCCGGATGGTCAACAGTTGGTAGATGTGTTGGTTTGGGTCAACGAATCAGCCCGTCGCAATCTCAACACGATTCGCAACCTCCAAGTTAATACCCCAACAGGTCAAATCATCCCGCTTTCGCAAGTGGCAAAGGTTGAGTTTGGCAATGGGCCCAATACGATTAACCGGGAAAACGTCTCGCGTTTAATTGTAGTGTCAGCCAACGTACAGGGACGCGATGTTGCTTCGGTCGTCGATGACATTCGCTCCAAGGTTAAGCAATCAGTGCAACTGCCCCAAGGCTACTATATTCAGTACGGCGGACAGTATGAGTCGGAACAACGGGCTGCTCAAAACTTCCTAATTTTCGGAATATTAGCAGTGCTAGCGATCGCAGTATTGATGTACTTCACGGTGAAATCCGTTCCTGCCATGCTGATGGTTATGATCAACTTACCATTAGCCCTGGTTGGCGGTGTTATCTCAGTCCTGCTGACGGGCGGCGTTATCTCAGTTCCGTCAATGGTGGGCTTTGTGACGCTGTTTGGCGTAGCGACGCGCAATGGGTTGCTGCTTGTAGACAACTACAACACCAAACTGGCACAAGGAATGCCGCTTCCCAAAGTCATTGTCGAAGGCTCGATGGAACGGTTGCTGGCGATTCTGATGACAGCACTCACCTCGGCATTGGGGATGATTCCCCTGGTTTTAAGCGGTGGCGCTGGTAAGGAATTGTTGCAGCCGCTAGCGATCGTCGTCCTCGGCGGACTCTTTACCTCAACTGCTCTCACCCTACTGGTTCTACCTGCATTGTATGCTCGATTTGGGAAGTTTCTGATGCCTAAACGGATGCTGGCAATCAACGAGTTGAGAAACTACAGCATGGAGCAGACACCAACGAATGGAGATGGAGTAGGGCTAAAATGAGAATTCTGCTGGCGGAAGACGAACCAGATTTGGGTGCGATCGTGCAACGCACCTTGAGCCGAGAAAAGTACCTGGTGGATTGGGTGCAAGATGGCACAACTGCTTGGAACTATCTGGAAGACCAATGGATAGAGTACACGGTTGCCATTTTTGACTGGTTGCTGCCGGAAATCTCTGGCGTCGAACTCTGCCAACGCTTGCGCCAGCAGAATAATCCATTACCCGTTTTGATGTTGACGGCAAAAGATCGAACAGAGGATATGGTGGCAGGGCTAGATGCGGGTGCTGATGACTATCTGATGAAACCGTTTATTAAAGCAGAATTGTTAGCTCGGTTGCGGGCACTCCAGCGACGAGGACGGAGTTTGTCTCCAGAACAGTCGCCCTATTTCAATCCTGCCCAACTAGAGGCGGGGCGATTGCGGCTTGACTATACTAAATCCATCATCTTTACTACCGATGACGAAGGACAGCTAACGGTGATTCCTCTGACGGCTAATGAGTTTCGGTTACTGGAATATTTCATGCAGCATCCGAACCAAATCCTCACGCGCGATCGACTTTTGACTCGTTTGTGGGATGTTGATACTGACCCGATGAGCAATGTAGTTGCTGCTAGAATTCGTCTGTTGCGCCGCAAGCTGGCAGATTATGGCTGCGACGGGATGATTGAAACGGTTCATGGATTCGGGTATCGCTTGAGCAAGTAATATGCACTCCAACAAGCTATTTAACCGCACGCGCTGGCAACTTGCGGGTTGGTATGCGATCGTCCTGGGGTTGTTGTTAGGTATATGCGGTGTTGCAGTCTATCAGGTTGTGTTTCACACGCAGCGATACATTCTCCAGCAAAAACTACAGTCCTTAGCCGGAACGCTGCATGACACTATCGAACCACAATTACAACAACCGGGACAGCTTTCATCCAGCTTGAAAACTATTTTGCCTGGTTTATGTCTGTGGAATGAAAACTGTTACTCTTCAGGCAATAACGGGGCGCGACATACTGCTAGGGTGTTTCAGCAGGAGGGATATTATCTCCGCTTTTTAGACCAATCTGGGCGAATATTAGGGAAGGTTGGAGAGCAGGCGGATGTATTAGAAAACTTTGCACCAAAAGAGTTTTGGCAAATTCTGCATCTTTCTAATGGCGATCGCTTTTATCAAATTTCTCTATTACTCAGAACAAACAGCGGTTTGCCTTGGGGTTATATGCAAATTGGACGATCGCTCAAAGAATGGGATGCCTATCTTAACACCTTGCGATTGTTGCTCTTTTTAGGCTTACCCTTGGTCATGCTGCTCGTGGGAGGAGCTAGTTGGTGGTTATCTGGATTAGCGATGCGACCAATTTATCAGTCCTATCTCCAGATGCAACAATTCACCTCCGATGCCGCTCATGAATTGCGAACGCCTCTGGCTGTCATTCAGGCTACTGTTGAGGATACTCGTCTGGCTGAAGATTTACCGGAGGTTAGTCAAAACCTCGATATTATCGAACGACAAAACATCCGCCTTTCTAGGTTAGTGAAAGATTTATTGTTTATTTGTAGACTTGAGCAACAACAGATTCCGACTCAATTGCAGCATTGCTGTTTCAACTATCTGATTGGCGATTTAGTAGAAGAACTTGCAGGTTTAGCAATGGTGGCTGAGGTGGAATTGAAGTTAGAAATTCGTGCTTCGCGAGCCGTTGTAATTCTTGGGGATGAAGCCCAACTTTACGGGATGGTGACGAACTTAATTACCAATGCGATTAACTACACTCCCCCAGGAGGGCTAATCCTTGCCATCCTCGATTGCACCGACAAGGAAGCGATAATTCAAGTTCAAGATACAGGTGTTGGTATCAACCCAGCCGAGCAAACGCGAATTTTCGATCGTTTCTACCGAGTGCAGAGCGATCGTTCTAGAGCCACGGGTGGTGCTGGATTAGGCCTATCGATTGCAAGTGCGATCGCAGTGGCTCATCAAGGCAGCATTCAAGTCCAGAGTGAGTTAGGAAAAGGCAGTACATTTACAATCCGTCTACCACTCAAATGAGAACAATATTACTGCGATCGCGTCAAGATTGCCTTTGCAAGGGGAACTGCCGAATATCAAGCTGTGGGTTAACTCGATCGCAAGTGCGATCGAGCAGAATAAAATTAACGGTGTATTGGTGATGCTGGAAAATAACAGCCGGGAAAACCAAGGAGAAAATTGGGGTTCAGCCAGAGGGGATAATTTCTGAAGCGGTTAATTCTCTGGTTCGTCAGAGAGAATTTACAAGGGTAGCGACCTCTGCCCGTTCTTTGATTGGAGATACTGGTATACTACGATCGACAGTTAGTTATTTAATAATTTGTAGTCATGGTAAATATGTCAAGCATCTCCAACATCGCCTCTGAAGTGGAAAGTGACTTTCTGGGAGAGATTGATAACCTTGACAGGCAATTACACGATCGCTTTCAAGACAAGTTTGTAGTCCAGCCCTCGCTTACCCGACTTTTGGTTAGTTTTCAGGCTAACAAAACTAGACCCATTTATAGGTGGTACAAGTATAAGGAAGCTTTCTCCGCTTCTTTGGTAGAGTTCTTATTCCAACAATATCAAGTCATTCAAGGCAAGATTTTAGATCCTTTTACAGGTAGTGGAACTGCTTTATTTGCTGCTAGCGACTTGGGAATAGATGGTGAGGGCATTGAATTATTACCTATTGGTCAACATATAATTAATACCAAAATTCTTTTAGACACTGCCTTCACTATTGATGATTTTCAGCGGCTAAAGACATGGTTTAATTTGCAAACATGGAAAAAATTTGAAACCCCTGTCACTCTGCCAGAATTGAGAATTACTAAAGGGGCTTACTCCGAAGAAACTAAAATAGAAATTGAGCAATATCTTGGAGCTTGTTATCAAGAAAATACCAAGGTTCAATCAGTTTTAGTCTTGACTTTACTGTGTGTTTTAGAATCCGTAAGCTATACACGCAAAGATGGACAGTATCTTCGTTGGGATTACCGTTCGGGTCATGGCACGTCAAAGAAGTCCTTCAATAAAGGTGAGGTTCTGGAGTTCAGTCAAGCTATTACCAAAAAATTTAATGAACTTGTTAACGACTTAGAACCTCCTACACAACAACTTGAGCTTTTTCAAACTCAGAATAATCAACAAGGCAAAATTAATTTGCATCAAGGTTCTTGTCTGAAGATAATGCCCGATTTGCCGGACTCTACCTACGATGCAATCATCACATCTCCACCCTACTGCAATCGATATGACTATACTCGCACCTATGCACTAGAGCTAGCTTTACTAGGAATTTCTGAAAAGGAATTAATTAATCTGCGTCAGGAAATGCTAAGTTGTACGGTTGAGAATCACCCCAAAGATTTATTGGCTATTAATCAGGATTGGGAAGTAGCTTTAAGTATTGCTAATTCGCAAACTCTCTTGCAGGCTATCTTAAGATATTTGGACACCCAAAAGTCACTGGGTATATTGAACAACAATGGTATACCAAGAATGGTAAGAGGATATTTCTATGAAATGGCTTGCGTAATACAAGAAAGCTTTCGTATCCTTAAATCCGGGGCATTTTTGTTTATGGTTAATGACAATGTGCGCTACGCAGGTATAAGCATTTCAGTGGACATGATTCTTTCTGATTTCGCTGAAAAACTCGGCTTTATTACGGAAAATATTCTCGTCTTACCAGGTGATAAGGGGAATAGTAGTCAACAGATGGGAAACTATGGACGTGTTCCTTTGAGGAAGTGCGTTTATGTATGGAAAAAACAATAACTGGATACCTATGTGTGCTTATCGTAACCACCTTCAATCCAGTGACGATCTTGTCACAACATCTGAAGACACTCGTGCGGGTTTTGTGGCACTTGCCCTTGAAAAAAATCGACGCGCTACCCCTTACCTCGCCCAAGCAAGAGCACTTCAAGAAGCTGCGGGTCAAGCTGCGAGTCCTGCTGATTTGTTAAATGTTAAGGGCATTGAAATGGGATTGTTGACTGCTGCAGGATTATCTGACAAGTCTCTTGCTCATTTGATGCCAAAGGATAAGATTGAAGCGATAAATGGTCTAATCAGGAATTTTCTTGAGCCAGCAGGCACAAATTTTGTGGAGGAATTGGTGTTTAGATTTCTACTGACTCGTGGTGACACGCTTGGTGGCTCAATGCGTAATGTTGGCGGAGTATTGGCACAAAGAAAACTAACTCGTGCTATCCTCTCGACTCTCACAATTGCTAGTAAGAGATATTATTGGCAAGACTCAAAGACAAAAAAGTGGATAGCCATGACAAATGATGACACAGAAATTGAGTTGTCTTTACGTGGGATAAGTTGGGAGAGCGAGCTAGGTAATCGCACATTGATTTATAACCTAACTGTTCCACTCGTCAGGAGCAATGTGGATTTATGTTTATTTAATCTTGCCCCGACGGAGTTGGTAGCTAATAAATCCAGCGCAATTGAGCCATCTATCGTGGCACCCTATGTTATTGCATTGGGCGAACTTAAAGGCGGAATCGATCCTGCAGGTGCAGATGAGCATTGGAAAACGGCACAAGCGGCACTAAATCGCATACGCGAAGCATTTTCCACAGTTGGACACTCACCTCTGACTTTCTTTGTGGGTTCGGCAGTTGCAAGAAGGATGGCGGGTGAAATCTGGCATCAACTGGAAAACCGGACTCTCAGTAATGCTGCAAATCTGAATCAGGAGAATCAAGTTGCATCTATTTCTCGTTGGTTATGTAATTTATAAAAGCAACAACCGTTTTGACTCCGTGTCGGTTTTACCATCCTCCCTCGCCCCCCTCTTGTGCCACAGCCATGTTCGCTGTCTCGAAAAACCCTGGTTTAATCAGCTTTCTTCCCATCCTGCCAAACTTCCCGCTAAATTAAAGAAGTAAAAAAATCACTCACGTCCTACCCAGGAGATGCCATGCCTCGCGTCAGAGCACCAGAATTCCCCGGAAACTACCCCTGGCTGAATACCGAAAAACCTTTATCCATTGAAGCCTTAAAAGGGCGCGTCGTCCTCCTCGACTTCTGGACATACTGCTGCATCAACTGCTTGCACGTCCTCCCCGACTTAAAATACCTCGAACAAAAATATAAAGATTCCCTCACGGTTATCGGCGTTCACTCGGCTAAATTTGAAAACGAAAAAGAAGTAGAAAACATCCGCCAAGCTATCCTCCGCTACGATATCGAACATCCCGTAATCGTTGACAGCGGCATGAAAGTTTGGCAAAGCTACGCGGTTCGCGCTTGGCCGACTTTAATGGTGATCGATCCTGAAAGTTATGTCGTTGGCTTTGTTTCCGGCGAAGGCAATAGAGAAGCACTTGACGAGTTAGTTAGCAAGTTAATTGCTGAATACAAAGATAAAAATGCACTCAAGTTTAAACAACTCAGTTTTACCTTAGAAAAACAGCGCAAACCTGTCTCAACACCGCTGGCTTTTCCGGGTAAAGTGCTGGCATTTGCGATCGCTGCAACGGAGGCAAAACAGCTTCACCAACAGGGCGCGCTTTTGGGCGAAATGAGTCAGGAAAATGAATCTGTAGATGAAACTGTATTGCCGGGGCCGGCTAATTCAGTCATACAAAACTTAGTGGGTTCTTGCTTATTTATTGCCGATTCCGGCCACAATAGGATTGTTGTCAGCACCCTCGAAGGTGAGGTGCTGCACGTTATCGGTAGCGGTAAACCGGGTTTAACTGATGGGGAGTTTGAAGAGGCTGAGTTTTTTGCACCTCAAGGTATGGCTTTTGATGCAGAAAGTCAGATTCTATATGTTGCTGATACGGAAAATCATGCTGTCAGAAAGATTGATTTTACGACTCAACGGGTGGAAACTGTTGCTGGTACGGGCGAACAAAGTCACGAAATTTCACCCCGCAGCGGCAAGGGTTTAGAAACGCAATTGAATTCGCCTTGGGATTTAGAAAGAGTTGGAAATAGACTTTTTATTGCAATGGCGGGTTCCCACCAAATTTGGGAAATGCAGTTAGATACTGGCACGATCGCCACTTATGCGGGTATTGGCCGAGAATCCTGTGTAGACGGGAATCTTGCAGAATCTGCTTTTTCTCAGCCCAGTGGCCTGTCTACGGATCGATCGGAGTTGTTTGTTGCTGACAGCGAAATTAGTTCGATTCGCGCTGTGGGTATTGATGAAGACCCGAAGGTGCGTACAGTCTGCGGTAGCGGTGAATTGTTTGGTTTTGGGGATAAAGATGGTCGCGCTGAGGAGGTAAGGTTGCAGCACTGTTTGGGTGTTGAATACGCTCAAAATTACCTCTGGGTGGCTGATACTTACAATCACAAAATTAAGCGGATCGACCACCGGGGCGGTACGTGCAGAACAATGATTGGAGATGGTAAAGCAGGTTTGGTTGATGCTAAAGGTCTCAAGGCTCGATTTTTTGAACCTTCAGGGTTGAGTGCGATCGGGCCTCATTTGTTTGTTGCTGATACGAACAATCATGTAATTCGGAGAGTTGAGTTGGATACGCTGGAAGTCACAACTTTGGATTTCCCCAGTTTGTGCGCCCCGGATGTTTGTCTTCCTGATTAAGTCGATCGACCTTTTTTACTTCAGGCAGGGTTCTCAATTCTCGTGATTGCCAGATTGATTGTGTTAAAGTAGGGTGCTATTCGGCGCACCTTACCACAATTTTCAAGCCAAGTAAGTTAACCTAGCACGCAGAAACCGGTTTTTTTACCGAATCTGCGGCCTACAACAGGTCTTTTCGTAAAAAAACCCGGTTTCTAAACAATCGTGCATAAGTCTTATGTGGTTAATTCAATGGTGAGTTAACCCGCGATCGCCCGTATTAAATAATCGCAAAAATCCTCGCCCCAATCTAAAATTCCGAATAGCTCAGCAGCCGCACTATTTTTTCATTATCGTTCAATTCGCCGACAATCCGTCGCACGGGTTTCGGCCAGATTTTAATCAAAGTAGGAGTTGCTGAAATCTGATCTGCCTCAGCTTGGTCTGGATGTTTCAAAACATCAATTACTTTTAAAGTGTAGGGACGATCGAGGCATTTCTCTAAGAACTGGTGTAAAGTTTCGAGAGTGCGTTCGGTGCTGGGGTTGCTGCCGGAAACAAACAGACGCAAAACGTACCCTTGAGTTTGTGGCGGTGGGGTGAGTGCTGTTGGTTTGGGAAGCCGAGTCTGCTGCGATTGCGGAAAGCCCAAGGGAGTTACTATGGAATTGCTCCAGTCCGATCGAGCTTCGGGGCTGGCATACTGTACAACTAAGTCGTGATTTTCCCAAAGTTCGGGGAATTGTTCGTGATAAGTAGCGATTGCCATCGGTTCGCACATTTCTTCGCTGCGGGGATGCCACACTAAGTCGCCAGTCCCAAAAATGGCGTTCAGCAGCGTTTGATGTCGCAGCACGGGGGGGTAAGCCTCGGCAGCAACCCGCACCTGCCGATCGCCTGGATCGAGCCAGCAGTCAATGGTTGCCGTGTAGCAAGGTATCAGAAAATGCGGCGGTTCCGACAAACCGAGGATCTCCTGTAGAGCTACGCACAACTGCAAATGCCACCGAGTTTGCTTGTGGGGGTCTATGCAATAGATTAAGTCTCCCCCTGGTGTAAACAGCGCAATGCCTTTGAAAAATTCTGGCAAAATAGGGCGATCGACTTTCAATTCAGTACACCAATAAAAGTTAACAGTTAACAGTTAACTGTTAACTGTTAACTGTTAACTGTTAACACTCGACCTTTAGACTCGACCTCGCAGCATCTGAGCCATTTCGTTCGGGAACGGCGAGTTCTCTACACAAAGTTCTTCAGTAATCCGACCTTCTTGATAAAGACCGTAGAGCGACTTATTCATCGTCGTCATGCCTTCATAAGTATCTTTGATCATGATTTGATTGATTTCCTCATTCTGCCCCTTCATAATGTATTCCTTAACCACGTCGGTATTGATCATCACGTCGTGGAAAGCAGCCCGCTTGCCGTCTGTGGTTTTGCACAGCAGTTGAGCAATAATCGCCACTAGGGATTCGGAAATTGAAACCCGTATGGCATCCTGTTCTTCCGCCCCGAACATATCAAGAATCCGGTTCAGGGTTTTAACCGCACTGTTGGTGTGCAGGGTTCCTGCAACTAAGTGACCGGTTTGAGAGGCTTTGAGGGCGATTTCCACCGTCTCTCTGTCCCGAATTTCTCCTACTAGCAGCATATCGGGGTCTTGTCGCAGAGCGCCTTTGAGAGCGCTCATAAACTTGAGGGTGTGCCTGCCGACTTCCCGGTGCTTAATCAATGATTTTTTGCTTTCGTGTACGAATTCTACCGGGTCTTCGATCGTGATGATGTTGTAGGCTTTATTCTTATTGATGTAGTCGATCATCGCGGCCAAGGTGGTAGACTTACCCGAACCTGTCGGCCCTGTCACCAAAATCAGCCCTTTGTGGTAGCCACATATTTTCCTAAATACCTCCGGCAGTTTCAATTCCTCCATTGTCAAGATTTTGGCAGGAATTAGCCGCAGCACCATTGCCGGGCCGGCCAAGGAGTCCATGCAACTGATCCGAATGCGGACGAACCCGAAGTCGAAAGCGCCGTCAAAGTCTAGGGTTTTTTGGAAAATTTCAATTTCTTCATCGCTCATGCACTCCCGCAACCAGCCAAAAAACGTATCTAAATCCGTCGGTGGATAGCCGATGTCGGCAATCTCGCCCCGCGTGCGGAAGCGGGGAACTTCGTTTACTCCGAGGTGAAGGTCGGATACTCCTTCTTCTTTGGCTCGCATGACTAGCTCTTTCAAAGTCGGAGATCCGCCGCTGCTAGAACTCTGGCTTTTAGGTGTGGCGAAGGATTGCGAGGCTGGTGCTGGTGCCGGTGGCGCTGCTGGTGCTGGTGCCGGTGGCGGTGCTGGTGGCATTCCTGCTGCTCTGGGGGGCATTCCGGGAGCAGGAGGGCGGGGCATTCCGGGTGGTGGGGGGGCTCCGGGTACGGGCGGGCGAGGAGCGGGCGGATGCTGTTGTGTCATATGCGCTACCTTAAGTTGGTGAGAAGGCTGACTCGAACAGATGATTTGTGGGAGTTGAACAATGCCGATCGCCATTGTGCGCGTCTTGCACAAAAGCTTAACTGTTGTTCTCAGTCTATCCCAAGAGGGGGTCGTAGTGCTGCACTACTAAGGAACTATTGTGCCAATTGGAGGATGTCATCACTCTCGATATATGATCAAATATGGATTTTTGACTTTTTTGGATAAATTTCTTAATCAAAAGACTTTGCCACAATTTAAAAGTATTAAATTATACTTTGCCCAACTATTAAGGACTTAAACGGATGAATTCTGTCGATCGGGCTTTTACTCCAGCTTTGGAGTTGGCGGAGTCGATCCGCACGCTGGAAGTGTCGCCTTTAGAAATTGTCAATCTGTACTTGGAACGCATTGAGCGATTAAACCCTGAGCTGGGCAGTTATTTTACTGTAACGGCCGATCGGGCGATCGCCCTAGCTAAATCTCAAACCGAACAACTAGCTGGGTTAAACAAGCCACAGGAATTGCCACCTTTTTTCGGAGTGCCGATCGCCATTAAAGACTTGACACCCGTTACCGGCGTTCCGTGTACCTACGGCACTCAGGCTTTGCAGGGTAACATCTCTGCCTACGACGAGTCAGTAGTATGGCGGATCAAAGCAGCGGGATTTAACATTCTGGGCAAAACAGCCACCTCTCAAATTGGCTCATTACCTTACACCGAACCAGAAGGTTTCCCGCCCGCGCGCAATCCCTGGAATTTAGACTATACGCCCGGAGGTTCCAGCGGAGGCTCAGCGGCGGCTGTAGCAGCGGGTTTGTGCGCGATCGCCCAAGGTTCAGACGGCGGCGGTTCGATTCGAGGTCCAGCTTCCTGCTGCGGTTTAGTAGGCATTAAACCGTCGCGGGGGCGAGTTTCCTGGGCACCTGTCGGAGATTACCTCAGCGGCATTTCTGCCAACGGCCCACTGGCGCGCACTGTAGCTGACGCCGCCGCACTTTTGGATGTGATGTCAGGCTACACAACAGGCGATCCGTACTGGCTACCCGATTCAAATCCGACTTTTCTAGAGGCTTCCCGTCAAAAGTCGGGCAAACTGCGAATTGCGTTTTCTACCAGTATTTCCCCTGTGGGCGAGGCTGCGCCTATCTGTCAGCAAGCGGTACTCGAAACAGTAAAATTATTGACAGATTTGGGTCATGATGTCGAACCTGGATGCCCGGATTTTACGGGTTTAATCGAACCGTTTATCGCAATTTGGCAGTCTGGGGCGGCGGCAAGTGGCATTCCAGGCCCTGCTTTGGAACCGATGAATCGCTGGCTGTTAGAAAGAACTATTTCCGCTGGGGAATATTTGCGGGCGGTGAATCAAATGCAGGTGATTTCACGGCGGATTGTGGGATTCTTTGAAAAATTTGATGTGTTAGTTTTGCCAACTTATATGCACTCGCCAATCCGGGTTGGGGAGTGGGCGGATTTGAGTTTTGAAGAAACTTTGCAGCACATTATTAATTGGGTAGCTCCTTGTCCGCCGTTTAATGCTAGCGGTTTGCCTGCGATCGCACTTCCTGCCCTTTTAGATAACAACGGTTTGCCCGTGGGAATTCAAATTATCGGGCGGCCGGCGGCGGAAGCAACTTTAATTGCTTTAGCGGCGCAGATGGAAGCGGCGAAACCTTTCCCCGTTTTAGATTTTAAATAGGGAATAGTAAGGGATAAAACCACGTTTCCCTTTTTTAGGGGTATGCCAAATCAGGATTTGTGTGCGGGGAACTAGAAATCCGGTTTTTCGCATAAATTTCTATTGACTGTTGACCCCCTCGCATCCAGGATACCCGCCACGTGATTCATCCGTCCAGAAATAAAAAACCTCTATCCGATAAAGGAGCCCCCGAATTGATCCGTGGGGTCAATTCTAAAATCTAAAATCTAAAATCTAAAATCTAAAATCTAAAATCGATTGACTGTTTGACATTTGAACAATACCGATGCCACGGGAAACGAGAGGATTGAGAAAGGGGACAAATTTCAGGTTTAATTATGGCAAGGAAATATAAAATACTTCTTAAGATACTTGACATATTTGGAAAAAAGGCTATAATTTCTTCAAATTAATTCCCGATGGCGGGTGTATCTAAAAAAATAGCTTATGTTTAACACAGCAGGACGGTTTCCAGAAAATCCGATTCGGGGAAATGTTGCGGGTGTTTCAGCGGAAATACTAGACTTATTCAGTAAGTTCGATCGCTTAAATCAGATCGGGACAATTGCCGTAGGCGATACCAATATTTTATTTGATACCAGCTACGATTTGACTGAAAAACGCGATGGGGCGGCGGCTGCGACTGGTAGTGCGATCCTCTACGAGGGCTTCGCTAACGGCCTTTTTGGGCCATCCACCGACTTCGGTCTCCCATCGTCAGGAAGCGACAATCTTAAATTTGATAGTAGTCTAAAATCCCCGACCGCTACCTCCACTCAAGGTGAGATAGACGAACTGACAGGGATGGCTTTACCTGTTGGTGAACTCTCCCTATCCCAAACTTCTTCCCTATTTCCTGATGAAAACTGGGCTTTCAATTTTAAAAATTACACCATCGATCACCAAGGTTTAAACACCCTCAACCTTAAAGTTGGTTACGGGTTAAAACCGGGAATTACCCCAAACGAATATCCAGATTTTGTGCCCATTTACCAAAGCATTGATAATTTCCTAGTTAACTACCCGAACGAAACAGATTTCTGGGAAATTCTCAACAAAAATTTGACGGAAAAGGTGCTTACTGAAAATCCGGTACTGACAGATGTTACGATTCAACTGGAAGTTTTGCCAACGGAGGTATTGCCCTACGATCGCGCCAGTACAGTTTTCCGCAGTCAATCGGGCAAAATCACAGAAGATTGGAATTTTTCACTCAAAGACTACGCAATCAATCACCAAGGATTGAACAAGCTCAATCTCGATATAGATTACCAGTACAAACCGGAAATCGCTCCCAATGAATATCCCGATTTTGTGCCAATCTACAATAGCATTGATAACTTTTTAACCACATATCCGAACGAAACAGATTTTTGGGAAGTTGTCAATAAAAACTTGACTCAAAATATCCTCAACGAAAATCCTGCATTGGCGGCAATTAAGATAGACTTCAACGTTCTGCCAAGCCAAAGCTTGCCCTACAACCGCACCAGCAAAGTTACTCGCACTCAACCCAGCAATCCTCAAGGAACTTTCCTAGTTGGCAATAGCCGGGGAAATAATGTACTTCGGTTTGACGGCAATACCGGCAATTTTCTAGGCGAATTTATTCCACCGGGAAGCGGCGGTTTGTCCAATCCAGATACGATCGTTTTTGGGCCCGATGGCAATGGCGATGATCAGTCGGACATTTACGTTACTAGCGGCGACAAGCCCGGAAATTCGGGAGAACCGACAGCATCGGCGGTATTGCGGTATGACGGAATTACTGGCGCATTTATTGACAAGTTTGTCGCCGATAATCCGAACACGGCGGCCGATGAAACTGGCGGATTGTTTCGCCCTTACGGTTTAGCTTTTGGCCCTGACGGTAATTTTTATGTCAGCAGTTTTTTGAGTGACCAAATTCTGCGATATAACGGCCAAACAGGACAGTTTATTGATGTATTTGCTTCGGGAAATCAGCAAGCGGGAGGATTGAATGGCCCGAACGGTTTACTGTTTGCTCCTGACGGCAATTTGTACGTGACAACGCAGGGGAGTGTGGCGACCAACGGTCAACCAGATTTTAGCGCAGGTTTCCCCAGTCAGGTGCTGCGTTACAACCCGCAAACCGGGCAGTCAAGTATCTTTGCTTCGCCCGATCCTTCGCCTCGGAGTCAGGGATTTGCAAGTCTTTTGGGACTGGCAATCGGGCCCGCTGACGGCGACCTTTATGTCAGCGATTTTGCTAACGATATCAGGCGCTACAATTTAAGAAGTGGGGAATTGGTCAAGGTTTTATCTACGAATTATACTGATACTTCGCCCAGTAGCAATTATGTAGGTAGTTTGGCTTTTTCGCCGATCGGCAATTTGTTTGCAGTTGGCTTTGACAACCGCGCTAATGCTAACGGTGCCGGCGCTGTTTTGCGGTATAATGGCAAGACTGACGAACCGCTGCCAATATCGGGAAATCCTGGATCGAGTAACAGTTCTATTTTTGTCCCTCCCGACAGCAAGCTACAGCGTCCAATAGGAATTTCTTTCTTTCCGTCCGATGCTCAACTGACGGAGAAATGGAATTTTACATTGGCAAATTACCCCATTAATCATCAAGGGTTAAACAACCTGAATATTGATGTAAATTATAAGTACAAAGACGGGATTCAAAATTCTGAGTATCCTGATTTTGTGCCGATTTACAAGAGCATTGACAACCTTTTAGTTAACTACCCGAACGAAACAGATTTTTGGGAAATTGTCAACAAGAATCTGACCGAAAAAGTGCTTGCTGACAATCCGGCACTTTCGTCGGTGACGGTTAATTTGGATGTTTTACCGACGAACCGATTGCCTTACGAGCGCAGCAGTACCGTTACTCGCACTCAAGATGGTAAATTAGGCGAAGCATGGGATTTCAAAATTCCTAATTACTCGATCGATCACCAGGGTTTGAATAACCTCAATATGGATGTCAAATATCAGTACAAACCAGGAATTACGCAGGATGAGTATCCAGACTTTGTGCCGATTTACCAAAGCATCGACACTTTCTTGACTAATTATCCCAATGAAACGGATTTCTGGGAAATTCTTAATAAGAGTTTGACGCAAAAGCTGCTAGCCGAAAATCCGGCTTTGGATGCGTTGCAAATTAATCTGGAGGTTTTGCCGACTAACAGATTGCCTTACGAGCGAGCTAGCATTGTGTCGATCGCTTAGCCTATCATTGGAAATTAGATGGAAAAATCTTGACAAGAAATACATACTTAGCTACCGTAAGGGTAAGGTTAAGTACGTTGCGTAGAAACCAGGTTGTTTCGCGTCCAAGACAAACCCATTTAAATTGTCTGTTGTGCTGTGGTGAAAAACCCGGTTTTTAAAAGAAACCGGGTTTCTGAATTAGACCGAGTTTACCAAATTCCATTTTGGGATATATGTCTGTGTCCCGCTGCATTTGATACCTAAATAGTGGTGGACGCAAATAGGATAAAAAACCAGGTTTTGGCGTTAAAGTCGATCGCTGACAACCTGTTATTTTGACTCTTAACCTGGTTCTTGTGCTTCCAGGACTGAAAAATATAGTTTTTTTTATCGGAGTTCGTGCTGCGCCCAATTTCTAGTCATCCAACCCATATTTTACCAATAAACCCAGTTGCTCCCGCCCAGTCCTACTTATTACCAATTACGCTGTAAAATATTGAGAATACCTCTTTAGATTGATAGACATTTTGATTATTTCCTTTTAAATATGGTAGCAGTTCGCTGCCAATATGTAGGGTAAAAAATTTATGTTAACTTCCGGGCCAATTACCGCCCCCGTTCCCGTTTTCCTGGTTCTTTTAGCAATCATGCTACTCGCGCCGCTGGTATTTGAGCGCTTGCGACTACCGGGAATAGTGGGTTTAATTATTGCTGGCGTAATTGTCGGGCCCAACGGTCTCAATTTGCTGCAACGAGACGCTACTATTGTTTTGCTAGGTACTGTAGGATTGCTGTTTTTGATGTTCCTAGCGGGACTGGAAACTAGCCTTGACGATCTCAAACTGAATGCGGACAAAGCTGTCATATTTGGGCTAGCTACTTTTGCGCTACCGATGATATTGGGGACAGGGGCGATGCTGCTGTTGGGATATAGCTGGCTGGCTGCAATTTTAGTCGCTTCTTGTTTTGCTACGCACACGCTTTTAGCGCTGCCAATTCTCACCAAATTGGGATTGATGCGAACTCAGACTATTACTACGACTTTGGGCGGGACTTTAATTACCAATGTGTTGGGACTGTTGGTGCTGGCTATTGTTGTTAAAGCTTACAAAGGAAATCTCACTCTCGAATTTTGGCTGTTTCTCATTCCATCTCTTGCTATCTACACTTTTGCTACTTTGTGGGGCGTTCCCAAAATCGGTCGCTGGTTTTTTAAGAAATTTGGACATGACGAAAATGCCGAATTTATATTTGTATTAGCAACCCTATTTCTAGTTTCTTACGCAGCAGAACTAATTGAAATTGAGGCAATTATTGGTGCATTTTTATCGGGAATTGCCATTACTCAAATTATTCCCAAAATGAGTCCCCTGATGAATCGGATTGAGTTTATTGGCAATACGCTGTTTGTGCCGTTTTTTCTGATTTCTGTGGGGATGTTAATTGACCCGCTAATTTTGGTAAAGCAGCCGCAGTCTTTGTTGGTGGCGGCGGTGATGATTTTAGCAGAGGTGGTGAGCAAGTTTTTGGCAGCTTGGCTACCGGGGAAATTATTTGGCTTTGAGTTTCCGAACATTATGGTAATGTTCGGCCTTTCTGTTGCTCAAGCTGCTTCTACTTTGGCGGCGATTACGGTTGCTTTTGAGATTAAATTGGTCGATCGCGTAACGGTGAACGGCATCATTGCCATGATTTTAGTAACTTGTGTCGCTTCTCCTTGGATTGTATCTCGGTGGGGTCAAGAAATGCAGCCGCCGGGGTCGAGTTTGCCGGTTCCTACTGCGGGAAAGCATTCATGGGGAGAGCGAGTTTTAGTGCCTGTTGCTAATCCGAATACGGAAGATAATTTGCTGCGTTTGGCTTTGATTTTAGCAAAAACATCTCAGGGAACTTTGTTGCCGCTGCATATTTTGTCCGATCGCGGGGAAGCAATTTCGCCCGCAGAGAAAATGCAGCAAACTCAACTTTTGACTGCTGCGGAAACTGTCGCCCATGCGGCTGCTTGTGCGGTTGAACCGATCGCGAGGATAGATGATGCGATCGATCGCGGAATCCTACGGAGTGCAACCGAACGCGAGGCTAGTTTAATAGTTTGCGGTTGGAAGGGATTTTCCACAACTCGCGACAATTTTTTTGGCAGCATCATTGACAATGTGGTAAGGCGATCGCCCGTACCCGTACTGATTGCTCGATTTCCCGATCCTCTCCAGAATACAGCCAGAGTTCTTTTGGCCGTAACTGACAGCGAGTTGACTCGGTTTGGATTTCAGGAAACCGTGGATATTGCTAAGAGTTTGGCTGAGGAACTTAAGGCGAGTTTGCAAGTGTTGTTGGTGGCGACACAACGGGAGAAAAGCAACCAAAGTGCGGCGGAGGTGGAAATTCTTTCTGAGATACCAGTAAATCGGGTGCGGGGAAATTTTATCAAGCTAGTTTCGCAGAATTTGTTAGAACACGATTTGCTGATTTTAACAACAATTTCTCAGCAACAGAATATGTGGGAAAAACCAGGAACTCTCAAAGAACCGGAAGCGATCGCCCGGACTCACCAAAATATTTCGATGCTTGTTGTTTATTTTCCTGTATCTTGAGGAATATTTTGGGAGCATCTCAATGAAAGCAGGCAAGCTAGAAATTGGAGTTAGGAGTCAGGAGTAAGGAGTCAGGAGAAAAGAGTCAGAAGGAAGAAGTCAGGAGCCAGAAGAAGTGTTTTTACAAATATGAGATGCTCCCAATATTTTAACCGCAGATGATGTTATGAATCTGCATTGATCTGCTGTTAAAATTTAATCCTCATCCATCCGATGCAACCGTCCATGAGATAACTAACTCCCGAAGTTTGTAAGTTTCGGGCTGCCGATTAATATCAAATCCGTGGGTACCGACACTATTTATTTCTCTCTTCTCTTCCTCTGCGCCCTCTGCGCCCTCTGCGGTTTAATCATTCAAAAACAACCCGCCTAAAGCCCGGACGATCGCACTTTTCCAAACTAATTTCGATCGCACTCCGATGCAGGCAATTTCTCGGCATCTAGGACAATTTCTCGCTATCTGGGAGAATTTTGAGAATATGGTGATATACCCCCTCTAGTTCAATAAGGTAAAAATGAGCATCAGACCAAATTTCAGATGGTTTTCTTCAGTGGCGAGTGTTTTGGGTTCGATTTCGATCGGCACTTTCAGCGACGCGACATCCTCTGTAAAAGCGGCAGAAACGGTTGTTATCCGCAAAGGTATTTTAGAAACGTCAATATCGGTTGCGGATTTGCGCGAACTCGCAGAAACAGGAAAAGTCCCCGCCAAACTGCAAGCTTATGCCAATCTCTTGTCTGACGAACAGCGGAGTAAAATTTTTCGGGCGCTGCAAGCGAAAATTCCCCTCAATGTAGTCGGCCTGAGCAACTTGCTAAATACGGGCATTGGCACTGGCATCCTGACGGATTTGACTACTGTCATACCCAGGCGCGACGGTGGGGGTGTGGAAGCGCTGCGAGCCGCTCTGGTGCAGGGAGCAAAAGCGCCGGAAGGCTTATCTATATTGAGTTTCATTGAATCTTATCCGAGCTCGCGGGTCGTGGTGGATCTAGATCGAGCTTTCGCTGTTTTGGGAAATATGAACGTAAGTTTTTGGCAAACTCAGCGCTTTATGGCGGCGATCGCACCTCAGTTAGCACCAGTTAAACCCGCGTTTAAGCTGCCTTTCGATCCAACCCAGCCGGGCCCTAATGTCGTGCAGGTACGGGCGCTAGATTTGAACGATAGCGCCCGCAATCGGCGTATTCCAGTTGATGTGTACTGGTCAAGAGCTGCGACAGCCGACAAACCGACGATCGTCTTTTCTCACGGTTTGGGTTCCGTCCGCACGGATTTGCGCTACTTAGCCGAGCATTTGGCGTCTCACGGCTATGTGGTAGCAGCTTTAGAACATCCCGGCAGTAACGAGACGAATACCAATGCTGCGATGGCGGGGAAGTGTCCGTTGCTAGCTCCTCAAGAGTTTTTAGACCGTCCCAAAGACATCAGTTTTGTACTCGACGAACTGACAAAATTGAACCAAACTGATGATAACTTGCAGGGGAAAATTGCGATCGACCCAGCGGTGATCGTTGGCTATTCCTTCGGCGGCGCTACAGCCTTGTCCGTGGCCGGCGCCGAACTGCAATTGAGCGGACTCAAACAAAGGTGTCAGGGGGATTTGATTGGGTTCAGCTTAGGCGAAGGCATTCAGTGCGCGGCGGCCGGATTGCCCGAAGAACGGTATCAATTGCGGGATGGGAGGATTAAAAGGGCGATCGCCATGAATCCGATCGCATCATTATTATTTGGAGAAACGGGCTTAAGTAAAATTAAGATTCCCACATTAATAGTAGCATCTTCTGCCGACAAAACCACTCCTGCCTTAGCCGAACAAATTGCTGGCTTTCCGAAAATTCCATCTCCTAAATGGCTAGTTGGTTTTGTAGGAGGAACGCACTTAAGCGTCAAAGATCCGAGTACAACTTTAAACCAAGTTCGCAGGCCGAGCACAGTAATTACTGGGGATGAAGTTGTCGGCGACCAAGCTGTTAGCATACGCAATTATATTAAAGCTGTAAGTTTGGCTACCGCCGCGCAACTAACTGCTGAAGCTGATAAATATGCAGTCTTTCTAACACCAGAATACGCGCAATTTGCCTCCACATCGGCAATCCCGGTGCGGCTAGTAACAGAAATTTCCCCGGAAATTAATACCGTCGTGCAAACTTTTATTCAAAGGAATAAGTAGTTATTAGTCATTAGTCATTAGTCATATCATGTCCGGTCAATTAACCATGATTCCTGTAGGGGCGGGTTCGCCAAGATATTGAATAGAAACGGGAAAATCTGTAAACCCGACCCGACCTTTAATCGCCGTAAATCGATGGGACATAATATCATTAGTCATTAATCATTAGTCATTAGTCATCAGCTAATAACTAATGATAAAAACTTGTAGTAATATCAAATAAGGTGACATCGAAATTATACTTGAGTGCGAGCGGGACGATCGCTCCTGAGAGCGCGGAGCCACACGGGAAACTCCCACTGCACTGGGAAAATTATGATTCCGATGTCAGCGGAAACGAGATTACGACTAGCAGCCTTTCCTTTTGTATGCGCGGTAGCTTAGCCCCCAGGGTGGATTTTCTTCTTAAGCTGTTTCTGATATTTTTTGTCCGTGCAAGGGCAAAATATAAGCAACCGCTTTCACAAACTCTACTCCCCAACTGCGATGCCTAAAAAAAATCTTATCCCGCTATTGCTTCTGTTGGCAGCCCTGTTTACCCTTTACGGTGACACTTTAACTTTTCTCCCCAAACCTGTAAGAGATACTAGCGTGGCCAGTCGAAAGTTCTTCGTCGGGTTGTGGCCAGATTGGTTGAGGCCGAGAGATTTCAACGAGAAAAGGCAACAGGATATTGAGAAATTGCAAAAAACTCCTAGCCCGAGTCGATAGTTTTGAGCTACCAGCGAGAAACCCTGTTTCTTTAACAATACCTAGCCATTTTCTTGTAGGTTGGGTTAAGCGAAGCACAACCAAACAGTACGATTTTAGATTTTGGATTTTAGATTTTAGATTTTTTATCCCATCTCTAATCTGTAATCGATTAAACTTGAGATTTGAGATTTTCCCAGCAGTAAGGTGTGCAATGCACACCCTACAGATAGAGGTTATGCGTCCAGGACTATTTTAGATCGATCCTCCCATCTAAAATCTAAAATCTAAAATCTAAAATTGATTAAGCGTGCTTTTTCAACCAGCTAAACATAGCTCGCAAATCTTTACCAACTTCTTCAATAGGATGTTCTGCTTCCTGACGGCGCATGGAGGTAAAACCTGGCTTGCCGGCTTGGTTTTCCAGAACGAATTCGCGGGCAAATTGGCCGGATTGAATTTCGCTGAGAATCTTACGCATTTCGGCGCGGGTTTGATCCGTGACGATGCGGGGGCCGCGAGTTAAATCGCCGTATTCTGCGGTATTGGAGATGCTGTCGCGCATTTTGGCGAGGCCTCCTTCTACTACTAAGTCAACGATAAGTTTAACTTCGTGCAAACATTCAAAATAAGCTAATTCCGGTTGGTATCCGGCGTCAACTAAAGTTTCAAATCCAGCTTTAATTAAGGCGCTCAAACCGCCGCACAAAACTACTTGTTCGCCAAAAAGATCCGTTTCTGTTTCTTCGCGGAAAGTGGTTTCCAGGATGCCGGCTCTGGTGCCGCCGATACCTTTAGCATAGGCCATTGCCCGATCGCGCGCTTGACCGGAAGCATCTTGATATACTGCAAACAAACTCGGAACACCTTCCCCTTGTTCGTAAGTCCGTCGCACCAAGTGTCCGGGGCCTTTGGGGGCAACCATTACTACGTCTACATTGGCAGGGGGAACAACTTGGCCGAAGTGAATGTTAAAACCGTGAGCAAATGCTAAAACATTTCCTTCAGAAAGGTTGGGTTCGATTTGTTCTTTGTAAATAGTTTTTTGAACTTCATCGGGCAATAAAATCATGATGAAGTCAGCAGCGGCTGCTGCTTTGTCTACCGGGTGAACTGTTAAACCCGCGTCGGTTGCTTTGGCGGCAGATTTGCTACCGGGATACAAACCGACAACGACATTCATGCCACTGTCTTTGAGGTTAAGCGCGTGGGCGTGTCCTTGGGAACCGTAGCCGATGATAGCAATCGTTTTGTTGGCTAAGAGGTCTAGGTTCGCGTCGGTGTCGTAATACATACGGGCCATAATCCTTGTCTCCTGAGATGCAAATTGGGTGATTGACTGCAAAACTCTCATTTTATCAAAGTAGGGTACTTTTTTTACATAATTTTTTTAATTAAGATTTGAGCGGGGGAAATTTTAGCGAGATCGCGCTGAATTTAGCAGGGTTTGTCGCCGAGTCAAATATAATTGTCAATAGCGTGCTGTGCATTTGAAAAAACCTCACATCTTGCACCATTCTCAAGAACAGGCTTTCCGGCCTGTTCCACAAAGAGTGAATTTTGTTGTGGAACAGGCCGGAAAGCCTGTTCATAAAAAGCTTATTTAACATGGTGCAATATCTCAGAAAAACGCAACTAACTAACTTTTTTAAGATGAAAATAAAAGCAATACATCATGTGGCGATTATTTGCTCGGATTACGAAGCATCGAAAAAATTTTATGTAGAAGTATTGGGATGTTCCATTATCAAAGAAACTTTCCGAACCGAGAGGAATTCTTACAAACTAGATTTGCGAGTCGGAAACGGGGACACCATCGAGCTTTTCTCATTTACCAATCCTCCTGAAAGAGTTAACAATCCTGAAGCTTGCGGTTTGAGACATTTAGCTTTTGCCGTAGAGGACATAGAAGCATCCGTTGCTTACTTAAAATCCCAAGAAGTAGAAGTAGAAAACATTCGCCTTGACGAAATTACCGAAAAACGGTTTACATTTTTCCGAGATCCCGACAACTTACCCTTAGAAATTTATGAAATTTAAGGAGGTTACCGAGTTTGTAAAGTCGCTCTTAAGTCAATAAGCTGTCACGCATTTAAATTGCATATTCAGGGCGGGATCTTAGGCCCAACCCCTACTCCCCACAAGACGGCGAATTGTTTGTTGACATTCTATTTAAATGCACAACAGCTTAGGTGGGGTGTGCATTGCCCTAAAAACTGCATGATTCATTCTAAATCTAAAATCTAAAATTTAAAATCTAAAATTGTATAATGGACTATCTCATCAGAAACACCACGCTCGGATTGCCTGCTTTCATGCTATTTATAGCCATAGTAGCTACAGGTAAAACAGGTAATGTGGTCGCCATTCTACAAAAATATGGTAAAAACCGCAAAACTGCGAAATGCGCGATCGGGCTTTGGCATTTTACCGACTTGGCCGACTTTTATGCCGCTGGCTTATATTCCGATCGATCACTTTCTAGTGAGCAAAGAAATTGGTGTTTCAAAGATTCGTACTGGCCGAAATGTCGGTTCGGATCATTTGCCGTTAATTACAGATTTGGTCATTTGAAGGAAGTTAAAGCAGTAACTGATTAGAACTCCGATGTTTCATTATTTTTAGGAACGGGCAAGATGCCCGTTCCACAATAAAACTGAATTTTTGTGGAACAGGCATCTTGCCTGTTCTTCCCACAATAAAACTGAATTTGTGTGGCACAGGCATCTTGCCTGTTCTTCCGACAATAAAACTGAATTGTTGTGGAACAGGCATCTTGCCTGTTCTTCCCACAATAAAACTGAATTGTTGTGGAACAGGCATCTTGCCTGTTCTTCCCACAATAAAACTGAATTGTTGTGGAACAGG